>JBQCJB010000527.1:0-9085 GCA_051953155.1 Aureliella sp.
AGCCACACCGATCAATTCGGCGTCTATCCGGTCCGCGCTCCTTGGTAAGCCCCGCGCAAGCGGCCGAGACTCCACAGGATCTCGGCCAGCGGCAATGCATGGCTCGGCTTGACAAAAAAATCGCTCGCCCCAGCAGCTTGCAAGTCGGGCCATGCAGCCACGTGCCCTACCGCCAGTGCCGCCACAATCGGCACTCCCGGATAGCTCCGAGCCAGCCGCCGGCACTGATCGACTGACTGGGGCATCAACTGGGACTGCGGACGGGCCTGTGAGGCCCTGCCAGGCCCGCCAGGTAGCGCCGCCGTCGGCAGTCGATCCTGACACGAGTCGTCCCACAGTATCGCAGCGGGCCCTCTCTGGCCGCCGCCAGCCGCAGCGTCTTCAGTCCACTCGCGCGGGTTCACCTGCGACGTCTGCCAACCGGCTGCCTGGGCCACCTCTTGCCACGTCGCTGCCGTCTCGCGGCAGCCGGCGACGATGACCAAATGTCCTCGTCCAGCGTGCTTAGCTTGGACCAGTGAAGGTGAGGCCAGGTCGATCGGCAGTGTGATGGCTTCGAACTGCGCGGAGCACAGCGAGCCGGGCCGAGCGAGCTCGGGGAATATCCAGCTCCGCCAACCGTCCCACCAGCGATACCAGGGCATCTGCCAGTGGCTGACGGCGCCGATCCCCGTGCGCCGCGAACCCGCCTGCCAGAGTCCGGTAACCACGCCCCACGGAATGCCAAGGTTCGCACGCTCGTATTCTGCGATCGCTTGCCACGGATAGTCCAGTCGCGTTGGGCTGGCGAGAATCACTCGAGCGTGCTGGCCTTGGGCGGCGGCGCCCCAGTCGCTCGCGTTGAAGATCTCGACTCGCACCGGCCGGCCGTGGATGGAACGAGTCGCTCGTATGCGCTCGAGCAGCCCAGCGCAGGGGCCGCTACCAGCGCCCACCCATGCGATGCTCGGCCCGTCAGCGACCATACCTAGCGCGAGCCCTGCATCAGGGCTTGGGCATCGCTGACATCCAGTTCGTTCTCGCAACGCTCGAGTAGCTGCCGCGCCTCGGCCGGCGAACCGACGTGATGGATTTCCTCCAGGAAGTTCGTGCTGCTGAGCAAGCGCGACAGTTTGGCCAACACTTGCAAATGCACGCGGTCGTCGGTCGAGCAAATCAGAAAAAAGACATCCGTCATGTGCCCGCCGCGATTGCCAAAGGGCAAGCCGCTAGGCAGCACGCCCAAGGTGAGCAGCGGTCCGCCGAGTATCGAACTCTGCGGACGACGCGGGTGCAACAGCGACACGCCGCAATCCAGAGCCGTCGGATAGAGATCCTCGCGGGCTAGCACGGCTTCGTTCATCTTGGGCACATCCCACAACAAACCGGTCTTCTCCGCCAGCTCGCACATGCGGCGGATGACGGCTTTGGGCGTACGAGCGGCCAACGGGATCTCGATCGCCTCGACCGGCAGGAGCTCGACTAGACGAATGACGCCCGAGTGCGAATCGCTCCAGCGATCCACGACGGCTTGCACTTGTTGTAGTTGTTGGCTGTCGCCTGCGCCGATGCGATTCTCTAGCCAGGCATGGACTTCCGCTTCGGCAAAACGCCACACGCCCGACACCTTGCGGCCCGGCAGATCGCCGCGCTCGGCCAGTTTGATCACCTGCTGCCGCCCCAGATGCAAATAAGCGGCCAGTTGATCGACGTCTAAACTTCCATCTGCCATGGTTCACTCACCCCTCGCAGCCCCGCCCCACCCTAAATTTGTGACAAGTCATTCTAGAAGCCACTGCCTCGCTTGGCCACTTCCAGTAGGACAGCCGTCTCGGCTGTCTCCGCGCCAAAGTAGGACAGCCCTCTGGGCTGTCTCAGCACCACGTGCTTTCCGCAACGTAGGACACCCGTCCGAGCTGTCTCAGCGCAACACCCCGGCCGCGTAACTCGAACGCGTGCAAAACCGCCGCAACGCGCAGCCCCATCTCTATTGCCGCGTGCGGAGTCCGAGGGGAAGCGATTCTCCAACGATTTCGCTCGATTCGTCCTGAGCCAGCTGGCCACCCGTTTCGACCAGCGTCCGATAGTGAGGCGGCGCGTCGGCCAGCAGCGCACTGACCGTCCTTCGCAATCCTTCGTCGATGTCGCGGTAGCGGTCACCCGTCCGCCGGGCACACAGCAGCACGGCTAGTTGCCAGGCCGGCCCGCGGCCTGCCAGGCGAGTCAGCTTCTCGAGCCAAGCTTCGGCCGAGTCAGTTTCGACGACGGTGTTCAGCGGGCCATAGGTCGGGACGCGATTGCCAAGTCGGCCGATCGTCCACAGGATGGCATTGCGCGCCGGTGCCCAACGCTTGGCGTCGGCTACCTCCAACAGCCAGTTGCCGAGCTGCTCCTTTTCCCCTTTGGGTAACAGCTCGAGCGAACCGACCAGTCGCAGCATCTCGATTAGCTCCGCTGGTTGCAGTACCCCGCCACCTTTGGCGCGGCGAACCGGGTCGAGCACGCTGCGCAGCGGGCCGGCGACCTGTTGATAAACGGCCATCTGCTGCCCGGCGGTGAACCCACCGGCGATGCGTCGCCACAGAATCAAGGCTTCGCTGCGCGAGCTGGCTGCGGCAAAAGCCAGTTTGCCGTAGACCGTCCGCCACGTCTGCGAGACGCGCCAGTCGTCAGCGGCCATGCCGTAGCCGGGGCGGAGGCAGTAACCCAGCAGATTCAGCCACCGGGCCTCGGCTTCGGGGCTGCGACGCCGTCCCTCGCTCAGGTCCATCAGATCTTGCCACATTCCGCGCAGCAGGCTCGGCGGCCAACGATGCTTGGGCATCTCGAGCGCCTGCACCAATTGCTTGGTGACGTCGGGGAACGCTTTCTGCCTGGCCGCAGCTCCGGCCGCTGGTCGCCGCGCGTCGCCTCGATCGGAATCGGAGGGTCCGAAGGCCGACTCGAGCGCGCCTCGCGCAACGTCGCGGAGCGATTGTTCGACTACGCCCAGCTCGGCGCCCGTGGCCAGGACCGCATCGCGATCGGTTTCGGTCGTCGAACGCACATCGAATTCCAGTTGCCAGCGCTGCGCTCCGTCGGGAGTCGCGCACCAAAGTTGCAACGTGCCCAGCTCGGTCAGTTCGGTCTCGAGGATGACCTGCAGACGCTCGCTGCGGGAGCGACGGGGCAATTGCAGCACGGTCCGGATCGGCAGCAAGTGCGTGAACTGCTCCGGAGTGATCTCGACCAGCTGGCCCGGTTTGTCGGCCAGTCGCGTACTCGAAACCACGATTGGAAACTGCACCGGCTGGCCCACCGCCAATTCCAGCGGCGTGTCGCTGATGCGGTTCTTGTCACCGGGACTGGCATCGCCGCCGACGATGCACATGGCCAGCGGCGGCTCCTGCGAAACGACCAGGTAATAGGATCGCGCCAGTTTGGCTTCGATCCGCACGCCGTGTCCACGACGCACGCAACCGAAGTAGGCGGCTCCGCTCGCCACGGCCAAGTCGAGCCGATCATTTTCGAGCACGCCTGGCTGCCAGGTCGCCAGCGTCTCCGGCGCTCGGCCGGCGAACCACCCGCCGATAACCTGCAGCAACCGCTGTCGGATTTTGGTGGAGGCGAGCACACCGCCGTTGAACAAAACCCAGTCGGGTCGCGCGGCGGCCAGGTCGTCGAGTGCTTGCTCGCTGTCGGTGCGGCCCGCGCGGCGGTGGTCCCACAGAAACGCAGCCAAATGCCTGGTGATGGCGGCATCGCTGGTGTACGGCAAGCCGAACTCTTGAAACCCGCTGGCATGTTGCGTCGGACGAGCGTCGATGCCGACTGAAGGAAAAAAACCGTCCAGCAACTGATGCGCGGTATCCGCCACGTCCAGTTCCACACGCACCTGTCCGGCCAACAATCGCGATCCGCCGGTCGTGACGGCCAGCGAGAATTGCGGTGGCGGAACGATGCCGAGCAATTGCTCCTTGGCGCTGCGGGCCGCGCCGCGCAGCATGTCCCAGCTGCGCGGGCTGAGCCGCTGGCCGGCGGGCAGTTTTTCTTCGACCAACCTGGCCAGAGCCAGATCGATATTGTCGCCCCCCAATATCAAATGCTCGCCCACAGCCACGCGGTGCAGCGACAGACGCTGGCGGTCTTGGGCCTGCAGCGTTTCAGCGTCGCCGCTCTCCGCCGTCGCGCTGCGAGCGTTGGGCGATGCCTCGCGCACGCGGATCAAAGTGAAGTCGGTCGTGCCGCCGCCGATGTCGCAAACCAAAATGGTTTGGCCGACCGAGACGACTTGTTCCCAATTCGCGTGATGTCTGTACAGCCACCAATAAAAGGCGGCTTGCGGTTCCTCGATCAGCAGAACGCGCGGCAAGCCGGCGGCGCGGGCCGCTTCGATCGTCAGCTGCCGCGCGACCTCGTCGAATGAGGCCGGCAACGTCAAAACCACGTCCTGTTCGGCGAGCGGCGAATCGGGATGAGCGCGGTCCCATGCGCGGCGAATATGCAGCAGCGTCCGCGAGCTCGCTTCGACCGGTGACAGCCGCGTGACGCCTGGATCGCCATGCCAGGGCAGCAGCGGCGCGTGGCGGTCAACGCCGTCGTGACAGAGCCAACTCTTGGCCGAGGCAATCTGTCTGCCCGGTTGCCGGGAGCCTGCTTCGCGAGCCAGAGTTCCGACGACGTACTCGAGCCGCTCGCCGGCCAGCGCCGAGATCGCGCTCGCCTCCTCGCCGGTCAGTTCGTAATGAAAGGAAGGGAGCACGTCGCGCTGCTCGCGCGAAGCGTAGTCGACCCACTGCTCGATGCTAAAGCTCTGGACGCGGTGCGCCGCATTCCCTTGGGCCTGCGTGTCGACGAACGCAGCAGCACTGTTGGTCGTGCCTAAGTCGATGCCGACAATATAGCGGCTGGGGCGGCTTTCAAACGCGTCGGGCTGCTCGAGCGGCTGGCTCACGGTTCACCCGCATCCTCGCGAACGTTGAACTCCAATTTCCAACGCTGGCCATCGCGGGTGCTATGGCACCACAGTTCGAAGACTCCCAGCTCCGAGAGCCGGCTGTGAAAGTGGACCGGAACGAAACTCTCGTCCGAGCCGTCTTCGACCGGTAGTTCCAGTTCCATCGGAGCCGTTTCTTCCAGCTCTTCCTCGTCCCACTGGCGAAGCGTCGCGCCGACGCGGTCTTGTTTGCGGTGCGTCGACGAAAAGAAGCGGAACTTGGCCGGTTTGCCGACGACCAGACCGACTTCGCGGGTCGGCACGTCGAGCGCAGTGCCTTCTTCCATGCCCTGCGGAGCGACGCATACGGCCTGCAGCGGCCGAGGCATGCCGGGAATCGCCAGCCCAGCTGTCTCGATGCCGACGTAATAACTGCGCGCGGTTCCGCCGCGGATCCGCACCCCTCCGTGCTGCTTGGTCCAGCCATAGTACGCTGCGCCGCTGGCGACCGCTTGATCCAGGTCCGCCGTACTGCCCAACAGCTGCGTCGGCTGCCCGGCGTGCCAACTGGAGATGACCTCGCTGAGCCGCTCGCGCAGCTGGGCCGCTTTGAAAACTCCTCCGTTGAGCAGCAAGTGCGTCCGCGCTGGTCTGTCGGGCGCCGCTGGACTCTCTGAATCCAGATTGTCCAACACGAAGGCGGCGACGTGGCGTGTAATCGCAGTGTCCGATTCGTACGGCAGCCCCAACTCCTGAAAGCCGGAGACTTGGCCGCGCTCCGGGCGGGCGTCGATCGGGCATCGCGGCAGAAATCCGTCGACCAACAGCCCGTAGACTTCGTCGCGATCGACCTCGACAGTCACAGTCCCGCCAACCAGACGCGAACCGCGGCCCAGCAGCGCGATCGACTCGGTGGCTTTCCCCTCGGCTGAGAGCAAGTTCTCTTTTGCGCGTCGGCAGGCATGCCATAGGGCGACCGACTGCCAGGCGTTCAGCTTGAGTCCTTTCTCCTTGAAACGCGTGGCCACGAAGTGGGCCAGGGCGACGTCCATGTTGTCGCCGCCGACCAGCAAGTGGTCGCCAACTGCCAGGCGGCGGAGCACCAGATCGCCTGCTTCTTGCTCGACGCGCACCAGCGTCAGGTCCGTTGTGCCGCCGCCGACATCGACTACCAGAATCGCATCGTGCTCGGCGACCGCGCGGCGCCACGCATTGCCGCTGGTCGCCAGCCAGTGGTAGACGGCGGCCTGCGGTTCCTCGAGCAAGATGAAATCTTCGGGCAAGCCGGCGGCCAGAGCGGCTTCGCGCGTCAGTTCGCGAGCCACCACATCGAACGAGGCGGGAACGGTCAGCGTGACCACTTGTTCGTTCAGCCGCGCCTCGGGGAACGTGCGATGCCAGGCTGCGACCAGATGTTTGAGAATGAGTCGCGAGGCGTCGACCGGCGAGAGCTTGGCCACTTCGCTGCCGGCGCCCCACGGCAAGATGGCCGCCTTGCGATCGACGCGGGCGTAGCTCAGCCAACTCTTGGCGGCGGCGATCGTCCGCTCGGGTTGTTCGGAGGAGATATGCCGCGCGTAGGTGCCGATGACCGGATCGCGCGGACTGCTATCGGGCATCGCCAATGCTCCGCTGGCCACCTCGCCCTCGTCGGGCAAGTAGAGGAAGCTGGGGAGACTGTCCCGCGCTTCGATCTGGTTGGGGGCCACCACTTGCTCGATCGGCAGCACGCGAATCTCGGCTCGTTCGACGTCCAGCGGCGCGTAAGCCAGCAGGCTGTTGGTCGTGCCCAGGTCGATGCCTACGGAAAACTTGCTAGCCATCAACTTCGATCTCTACTGGCGAAAGGACAAAGGCATCGTCGGAGGCGCCGTTCCAACTGGGCGTCTGGCAGCGGCCGGCTTTCCAACCGCGGTGGACGAGCGTGCCGCGGGTCGCTTGGTCGGCGTTGCGGCCGATGACGTGATAGCGAACCGGCGAAGCGGGTTTCGGAATCGATACGCTGCTTCCCTCGTCCTCGCCAGCAATCGGAGCTACTGCGAACATGCGGTCGAGCGATTTGCGAACGTCGCTGAGCACCTGGCGAGCCGCCGCGCCGACCTGTGCATCCTCGAAGCCCTCCAAAGGCTCGCCGACCAGATCGAGGAACCTGGCCTCGCGCTGCAGGGTGCCGAGCAGCGTCAGCGCGTCGCTGCGACCGGTGGTTCTCACCGCCGCAACCGCCGGGGGCTGGAGAGCTGTGGCCTGAGCAGCCGGAGTCGCAGCGGCCGACTTCGGCGCCGCGGATATGGCGCCGGCGGATGCGGCGGCGGTATCCAGCCTCGCCAATGCCTGGCGCACGGCGTCGGCTGCCTCCTTGCGGAAGAGAACCAGGAAAAAGGCTTTAAAGGCAAGTCCAATGGCCATGCTGTTGCTTCATCTACGAAAAATCGCCGGTGGAATAAGGGGTGCTTGCGAGAGACAAGTTTAAGCCCCGAGGCCGCCCGTCGTCAGCCCCTGACCGAAACTCGGCCGCTCCGCCGGGGTTTGAAGTTGGGATCGGCCGGAGTTCGCTCCAGGCTGCTTTGCCACTGGCTGCGGCCAGCCGAACTCTCGACCAGAAACAAAAGGGAAACTCCATGCGTTGGTTTTTGAAGTGCTTGCTGGCATCGGCCTGCTGCGCGTCGCTGTCCGGTTCGACGGTGTCGGCTCAAGCCCCTCGCGAAGGCGACCGCCCCAGCGCGGAAGCCGCCCAGGCCGATCGTCCAGCCGGCCAGCGCGAACGCAGTGATCGGGAACGTGGTGATGGCGAACGCGGTGATCGCGATCCGGCGGACCGTGGACTCGGTGGCCGCGGGCCGGGACGCTTTGGACCTGGTGGCCCCGGCCCCGGAGGGTTGGGACCTGGTGGATTTGGGCCTGGTGGATTTGGGCCGGGGCGGATGATGGCTCGCCTGCCGGTCATGATGGCCTTGGATGCGGACGGCGACGGGGAACTATCGGCCAGCGAGATTGAAGGCGCTGTCGCCGCTTTGAAGAAACTCGACAAGAACTCCGATGGCAAGCTCAGCGGCGAAGAGCTGATGCCACCAGGTATGCCGGCACTTGGGCCGATGGCTGGGCCGCTGGATCCGGAGGAGATGGTCTCGCGGATGATGGCCGCCGATGCCAACCGGGACGGCTTGCTCGACAAGACCGAACTGCCGCCGCCGATGCAGCCGATGCTTGCGCGGGCCGATAGCGATGGCGACGGCAAGTTATCCAAAGAAGAGCTGACGCAGTTCGCCAAGCAGCGGGCCGCCATGGCCCCGGGCCGCGGCCGTCCTGATGGCGGCCCAGAAGGCGGTCGTGGCGGTCAGCGCGGACCGAGAGACGACGCCCAGCGAAGCGACTCGGAGCGTCCCAAGCGCCCCCAAAGCGAGTAACCCGGCAAGCCATGACCAAGCATGCGATTGAACAGGCATGCGATTGAACAGGCATGCGATTGACTAAGCATGCGATTGACCTGGGGCCACTTCGCCTCGCGTACTTTAAAATCCGTCTCCCCCTCGCCCCGCTTCGGGGAGAGGGGGCTGGGGGGTGAGGGGTGCAGTGCCGCGGCGGTCGGCGCTTAGAGCGAAAGAGAAAAGCCCGAGACGGCCCATCCTAGCTAATTCAAACAGGCGTCGTGCGGCTGGACGGCGCCGGTGATCAGCCCGATATAGCGATTGCCGACTTCGCGCATCACGCGGCGCCACATCTCTTCCTCAGGCGCGAAGACCAGCTCCGGTGTGGCAGGAACGGCCAGCCAGATACCGGCCTCGAGTTCGTGCTCCAGTTGCCCGCCCTTCCAAAGCACCTGCCCGACGACGATGCGAACTTCGCCGCCGTGCGACGCGACTAACTTCTGCAGCTTGTCGACATGGGCCGCCACGTACACGCCTGAGGCCGCGGCCACTTCCGCGAGCTGTTCTTGATTATGCAGCGCCAGAATCGGACCCGACATCGGGCCACCGAAACGGATCGGCCGCACTTCCTTGTCATCCGGGGCCTTCAAATATTTCCACAGATTGTCGACGTCGAAGTCGATTGCCCGATTGAGAACCAGACCCATTGAACCTTCGTCACCATGGTGCAGAATCAGGCAAACCGAGCCGCGTAACACGCTATCGGAGCAGCGTTCGGTCGATACAAGCAACTGTCCGGCTAGCGGCAATCGCGTGGTCTGTGGAG
>JBQCJB010000528.1:0-2848 GCA_051953155.1 Aureliella sp.
GATACCCAAGCCCTGCGAGCAGTGACTGATTGCCTGGTCCATCGTCAGCCACTGAGGTGCTGGTTGCTTGCCGGCGACTACCACGTTGATGTAGTTGCGGCTGCGCAGGCAGTGGTCGGTGACTGACAAGAGCGTATTGGCGTCGGGTGGCAGATAGACTCGCACCACTTCGGCCCGCTTGTTGACCACGTGATCGATGAAGCCCGGGTCCTGGTGGCTGAAACCGTTGTGGTCCTGACGCCAAACGTGCGAACTGAGGAAGTAATTCAGCGATGCCACCGGCCGCCGCCAAGGAATCTCGTTGCAGACCTTCAGCCACTTGGCATGCTGGTTGAACATCGAGTCGATGATATGGATGAAGGCTTCATAGCATGAGAAGAATCCATGCCGGCCAGTCAGCAGATAGCCTTCGAGCCAACCTTGGCACTGGTGTTCACTGAGCACCTCCATGATCCGGCCGTCGGGACTGAGTTTGTCGTCCTCGGGGTAGATCTCGGCCATGTAACAGCGGTTGGTGACCTCCAGCACATCCTGCCAGCGGTTGGAATTGTTTTCGTCTGGACTGAAGAGCCGAAAATTCTTGCTCTCGAGATTCTTTTTCATGATGTCGCGGAGGAAGGTGCCCATTACCCGCGCGGATTCCGCGGTGGCCGCGCCGGGACTGGTCACCTTGACGGCGTAGTCGCGGAAGTCGGGCATCTTCAGGTCGCGGAGCAGCAAGCCGCCATTGGCATGCGGGTTGTCGCTCATGCGCTGCTGCCCCGAAGGTGCCAGCTCTTCTAGTTCAGATTTCAGCCGGCCGCGATCATCGAACAGTTCCTCGGGGCGATAGCTCTTCATCCACTGTTCGAGAATTTGGATGTGCTCGGTTTTGTGCATCTCGCCCATCGGCACCTGATGGCTCCGCCAGTACCCCTCGCACTTCTTGCCATCGATCTGGGGCGGACAGGTCCAGCCCTTGGGCGTGCGAAAGACGATCATCGGCCGCGCGGGACGTTTGACGCTGCGGCTGGAACGCGCCTCCGACCATATGGACTTGATCTCGGCGACGGCCGTATCGAGCACGCTGGCCAGTTGTTGGTGAACCAGCTCCGGATCGTGTCCTTCTACGAAGTAGGGTTTGTAGCCCATGCCCTCGAAAAACTTTTGCAGCTCCTCTTTCGGGATGCGAGCTAGAAAGCAGGGGTTGGCGATTTTGTACCCATTCAAGTGCAAGATCGGCAGCACGCATCCATCGCGAGCGGGATTGAGGAATTTGTTGCCCTGCCAGCCCGTCGCCAAGGGACCTGTTTCCGCTTCGCCGTCGCCGACGACGCAGGCGACGATCAGATCGGGGTTATCGAAGGCCGCTCCGTAGGCATGGCTGAGGGCGTAGCCGAGTTCGCCTCCTTCATGAATGCTGCCGGGCGTCTCCGGAGCGACATGGCTGGGGATGCCTCCCGGAAAACTGAACTGCTTGAAGAGATTCTTCAGTCCCTCTTCATCTTGGCTGACGTTGGGATAGACTTCGCTGTATGTGCCCTCGAGGTAAGCGTGGGCGACCAGCGACGGGCCACCGTGACCGGGGCCGATGACGTAGATCATGTTCAAACGCTCGCGCTGGATCACCCGGTTCAGATGCACGTAGAGCATGTTCAAGCCGGGCGATGTACCCCAGTGGCCCAGCAGGCGCGGCTTGATGTGCTCGCGCTTCAGTGGTTTCTTCAACAGCGGATTGTCCAGCAAGTAGATCTGGCCGACGGATAGATAATTCGAAGCCCGCCAGTACGCGTCCAGTTTTCGCAGCTCGTCCGGTGCCAGCGGACCGGCAGGTTGAGGCCGCGCGGGCGCTTTGGTTTTCCGTTTCACTTCCGTTGGCAAGGTGGCCATGGCTTCGTCCCTCAAAGAGATGGAATTGGGCACAAGCGATTGAAGTTGCCTTCGCGCTGCAAGTGGCTGGCGAGCGCGTAGACGTCGATTCCGGCGGCTTTGATTTCGGCAAGCACTTCCTCGCAGTCGCCACCGTCGGCATGCAGCAGTGTTTTGATCGCACCGTGATCAGCCAGTCCGCGGAGCGTCGCCTCCGATACGGCATTGATCGTGAACGGAGCGACCAGCGACTGGACGTAGCAGTCGTCCGGCTGAGTCGAGGCCACCGCGGCGGTGCCGGACCACAACAATCGCTGGCTCCGCGCACCGGCATTGAATGCCCGCTGCCACCGCGGTGAAGCCAACAGGCTGCGGTAGGCTTTGTAGGTACGCTGCGCCATGGCGATGCCCAATCGCCCGCGAAGAGTCGGCGGAACGCTCTCACCTGCGGCAACGTCCCAAGGACTGACCAGCACGGAGGCGACCGAGACGACGCTGGGCGGCAGGCCGGCTGCGATGCGCCGCTCGATGCCTCGCAGAAACGCTTCGGCGGCTGCTAGATAGTGTTCGCGTGAGAATAGCTGTGTGACGTTGATTGGCAAGCCCCGAAAGATAGCTTCTTCGATCGCTGGCAGAGCAACGCCCGTCCCTGGTATCCCGATCATGACGTTCGGACAGTTCACGCGGCGGAGCATATCTTCCGCGGACGCGAGCGTGGCAGCCGCATCGAAGTGTGCCGACGGCATTAGTTCCAGCGAAACCCAGCCATCGATCCCGCACGTTCGGTCAAAGACCGGACGAAGCATCTGTGCGGCCCTTGAGGCCGCGTGCTCGAAAGTGGCTGCATCTGCAAGCAGCCCGGTGATCGAGAGCTCTTCGAGAAAGAATTGCAATTGGCCGCTGCTGAGTTGTTCTTGCGTAGCATTTTCGATCCACAGACTTTGCCCCAGCCTGGACAACTGCCCAGTCGGTCGAACGGCGGAGCTGCGAGATGCTTGCG
>JBQCJB010000529.1:0-4842 GCA_051953155.1 Aureliella sp.
CGGCGGTAAACTTGCTGGAGAGAACGCGGGTGCCTTAAACTCAAGTGCAGTGCAAACTCGCGCGATCATAGCTGGTGCCGGCGTCCACTGCTCGATGCGGACGCCGCCAGTCGATGGTTCGTCGGCAACCACACAGGACAGCCATGCCTTTTTACTTCACGTGCCCTTTCTGTTTGCATAAGACCCTGGTCGACGAAAGCGTAGTGGGCCAGCGCGGGCCGTGCGTCAGCTGCGGCAAGCAGGTCACGGTCCCTGCCCCGCCCTCGCGGCGGGCGGAGAATATTGCTCCGGCGGAACAACAGCCTGCCGACATCTTCCGACCGAAGCGGCGCTGGCTGTCGCGGTCGACGGTCAAGACCGCCATTTTTGTGGCCGCCTCCATACCTGTCTTGCTGTTCGGCATTTGGATGTTGGCCCCGACGATCTTGCGGTTGAAAGCCCGTCGTGACATCGTGACCTGCCAGCAGAATTTGGAACGCATCGCCCAGGCGCTGAATAACTACGCATCGGACTACGGCACTTATCCGCCCGCCGTGACGCGCGACGCCAATGGCAGAGCGATGCACAGTTGGCGGGTCCTGATCCTGCCGTACCTCGGCGAGAAACGCCTGTACGAGTCCTACGATTTGGACGAACCCTGGGACTCCGCCGTGAATTCGGGATTGCAAGCCAGCATTCCAGGCGTGTTTGTCAGTCCCTCCAATACCAAGGTGGGAATGATCGGCGAGTCGAGTTACATGCTCGTCACGGGACCGCGAACTCTCTTCCCAGCCAGCGGGCCACTTTCGCCCAGAGCCGTTAGCGACGGGCTGCAAAACACGTTGCTGGTCGTCGAGACCAACAACACGCAGTTTCCTTGGACGCAGCCGATCGATCTGGATGTGACCACGCTACCGGCGCAGATCGGAGCCATCGGTGGCATTGGCGGATCGCATCAAGGAGGTGCGACCGCCGTATTCGCGGATGGCCGTGCCGCCTGGCTACCCTCGGATACCAACCGGAACATCGTCGACAGTCTGCTTTCGCCGTCGGGAGGCGAATTGGTCGAAGGCGCCTGGTTCCGCTAGTCGGTTTTCGCGCGGGAGAGCGCGTGACGCGCGTTCCCGGGGGTGGGCTTGTCAGTTCTGCGGATTTACGCGAAAGTTGGACGAACCCTCCCCCCTGCCCTGCATCTGACGCGATGCGGTGCAAACAGTTGATGGCCGCCGTGGGATCGGCCCGCTCTGAGGCCTCCCTTGCTGAAAAATCGGTTGTTCATCGCACTATGTCTCGTTTGCTCACCTCGCTTCGCGATTTGACCGTCGACCTTCGCGGGGGCGGCGTGGCGATAGGCAATTTCGATGCGGTGCACGTGGGCCACGTGGCTCTGGTGCGGCAGTTGATCTCGATGGCGCGCCAGGTAGGTGGTCCGGCGATCGTTTTTACGTTCGACCCGCCGCCGGGTGCGGTTCTCCAGCCGTCGCGTCCGCCGGTCAAACCGCTGACAACAATTCCGCGCCGCGCCGAGCTGATGTCAGAGCTCGGAGTGGATGCCCTGATTGCCTACCCGACCGACGCCGATTTTTTACAGCTGTCCGCCCGCGACTTCTTCGCGGGGATTGTCGTCAGCCAGTTGGCGTCTCGAGCGATGGTCGAAGGACCCAACTTTCGCTTCGGCCGCGGACGCGAGGGGGATATTCAAATGCTCGAGCAGTTGTGCCAGGAGAGCGGCGTGCGGTTGCACGTGATGCCGCTGGTCACCGCCGACTCGACCAACGTGTCCAGCACGCGGATTCGCGAACTGATCACGCAGGGGCACATGGCAGAGGCCAATGCGATGCTCGCCCAGCCCTATCGCATCGAAGGAGCGGTCGTCCAAGGAGCGCAGCGAGGCCGCACACTCGGTTTCCCGACCGCCAATTTGAGCTCGATCCCTGTTTTACTTCCGGGGCCGGGGGTATATGCTGGCAGGGTTCGAGGAATTGGTTCGGAGCCTTTGGCGGCCGCGATCCACGTCGGGCCCAATCCGACCTTCGGCGAGGAGGAGCCCAAGGTGGAAGTCCATATCGCTCTCTGGCACGGCAGCCTGTACGGAAAGACGTTGCAAGTCGAAGTGCTGGCGCGGGTGCGTGGGATTCGCAAGTTTCCTTCGGTGGACGAACTTAAGCACCAACTTCAGGCGGATGTTGACCAGTGTGTGCGACTGGCCGGCCTGGGCGCCTGAAAGGCACGCTTGCTCCCCTGCCCTGACTTTCCTCCTCCCACGCACGACCTCACAACCTGTTAGAGATTGGTTTCAGAATGTCGGTTGATTGGCTTCGCCTCGCAGAACGTATCCGTACTTATCAAAGCTTCATACTCACCAGCCACATTCGACCCGATTGCGACGCGCTGGGTAGCGAACTCGGCATGGCTGGCATCCTGCAGCAGCTGGGCAAAAAGGTTCGCATTATCAATGGCCATCCCACGCCACCGAACCTGGCGTTCCTCGATCCCGCGCAGGTGATCCAAGTCGTCGGCGACCACGTCAAGCCGGCGGACATCACCGGCGATGCGATCATCGTGCTCGACACCAGCGCCTGGGCTCAGCTCGGCCCGATGGCGGAAGTCGTCCGCAACTTCAAAGGCCCGAAGATTGTCATCGACCATCACGTCGGTGAAGACGACCTGGGCGCCGAGTTTTTCAAAGACACCGGCGCCGAGGCGACCGGCCACCTCGTGACCAAATTCGCTGGCGAGGTTGGAGTGAAGATCACCAAGCCGATGGCGACCGCGCTGTTCGCGGCCATTGCGACCGATACGGGCTGGTTCCGCTTTGCATCGACGACCAGCGAGACCTATCGCGTCGCCGCACGCTTGCTCGACGCGGGCGCGGTGCCGGCGGACATTTATGGCGATCTATACGAACGCGACACCCTCGGCCGCGTGCGTTTGCGGGGCCGCATCCTGGCGCGGGTCCAGTCGGAGCACCAGGGCCAGCTGGTCCACACGTACGTGCTGAAAGAAGATTTTGAACAGACCGGAGCTTTGCCCAGCGATACCGAAGATGCCATCAATCTGACGTTGGCGATCGCCAGCACCAAGCTGGCCATCATCATGATCGAGCAACTGAAAGGTGGCTTTAAAGTCAGCTTCCGCAGCCGCTGTGCGGTCGACTGCAATCAACTGGCCCGACTGTTTGGCGGCGGAGGTCACAAAGCGGCCGCCGGCGCCTTCATCGATGGCGAACTGGACGAAGTCAAGCAGAAGGTCATGACCGCCGCCAGCGAAGCCCTCCAGCGCGAATCCCTAGCCTAGTAGGACAGCCGTCTCGGCTGTCAAACTCTGTCTGCCGCCCCGGCTGTCACCGTCGGTCTACCGTCTCGGCTGACTCAGCCTGTCTGCCGCCCCGGCTGTCACCGTGTGCTTGCCGCCCCGGCTGTGCGCTCCAATCGCTTCTTCGCTTGGCCGGTTTACGGCTTGGTGACTGCCGCATTGGGCTGCGTGGGGGCGACCGCCTCCGTCGATTCGGACGGTCCGAAAGCGCGTTCGTACGCGCGAGCGAACAGTTCCTCGCCGTAGGTCAATTCGCCACCTTGATGGCCAACCAGGCTGACCAGACCCGCCAGCGCGACGGCGCCCATGAGCCACAGGATTCGCAGTCCAGAACCGGTGCGCTTGCGAGCGAAAAACGCCAGCAGGCTCAAGCCGATCGCAAAGCTGGTTACGGCTACGCCGCTGATGCGGTGCCGTGCGATCAGGTCGGTGTTCCAATGCGTGTGCCAGAAATCGCCGTAGCCTCGTATCTCGGCGAATGCCCAGCCGGCGACGCTGGCCGCGACCGCTCCAGCGGTACCGATCCACAAGCAGTGGAAAGCGGCTGGTTCGAAGGCTTCGCGTTTGACGAACGCCAGGGCGATGAAGAGCGTGGAGACCAGCAGCAGACCGATCGGAAAGTGCACGACGGCCGGATGAAAGAAGCCGACGAAGGTCCACATCTTTTGCATGGTGCCGCGGCTGGCTTCGGCTGTCGCGGCGGGAGCACCGCTGGTGGTAAGGGCGGCTGCGGATTCGGCGCCAGCCGCGTTGTTCTCAGCCACAGGCGCGAGATTCTCGGGCCAGTCGGCTCCGTCTTCGATCCAGACGCGTATCGCGGCCAGTTCTAGTTCGTTGAGCGGGTTGCCGTGCTTGATCGGCGGCATTCGCATCTCAGGATCGGTCGTCGTCAGGTAGTCGCTCCACAGCGAGCTGCTCTCCAGATCGCCAGGGGCGATGTAGCTGAGCAGTGCATCGCGCTGGTCGACGCGCAAGTCGGCCTTGGACTGCTTGGGACCGTGGCACTCGAGGCAATGTTCGTTGAAGATCCGCTGCACGTTGGGCTGAAAGGAGATCTTGCCCGGGGCGGGCAATTCGGTCTCGGTCGTCGCGTCGCTGCTGGCTGCCGAGTCACTGTCGGCGGCCGCTTGGTCGTTTGGTGCATCACTGCTAGTGGCGCCTGCAGCGGTCGGCGCGTGCGCGGCCTCGTCGCTCGACTGGGCAAACGCAACTGGCGCCCAAGAGCCAATGGACAAGCCGAGCAGCGTCCATCCGAGCACGAGGGAGCGGAAACCGGAAATTTTGGAGGCGCAAGAGAGGCCCATAAACTTTCGCTCGCTTTTTTTAAAGAATGACTGAGTGCGGTTCAGAGTCCTCAGCCAAAATCGCCCGCGGCGCCTGCAGGTGGGATATCAGGCGGCGCGGGAGCGATTGCATCACTTATTTTCACGTTACCGCGCGGCATCCGCGACGGCAAGTCGAATCGCAGGTCCAGAGGGTTGGAGGTGGGCAAACTCATCGGGCGCCAAGCTGCGGGCCCGCTCAAAAAATGGCTTCGCCCGCTCGGGT
>JBQCJB010000530.1:0-2359 GCA_051953155.1 Aureliella sp.
CAGCAGCAGCATCATGGGCTCGAGCAGCTTGACCATGATGTCCAGCCGTCTGAAAGTGGTTTTTTCAAGCCCATCAGCGATCTGGACCATGACCCGGTCGAGCGTATTGGATTCTTCGGCCACTGCGATCATTTCCACGACCTGATTGGGGAAATGCCCCGAGGAGGCTAGTGGAGTGGCTAGTTTTTCACCGGCCGTGATGTTCTCGCTCGCCTTGCGAATCGATTGGGCCAAGATGCGATTGCCGGCGGCGCTGCTGGAAATGTCCAGCGATTTGAGGATCGGCACACCGTTGGCCAGTAGTGTTCCGAGCACGCGGCAGAACCGGGCGACAGCCAGGTTCAGGAAAATGCTGCCGAACAGCGGGATCTTGATTTTGAACCAGTCGAAGAACTGTTTGCCTTCCGGCTTTTGTAGGAAGTAACTCACGCCGAAGCCGGCGGCGATGGCGGCAATGACCGGCACGAACCAATAGGCCTGCAGGAACGCGCTCAGGTTCAGCAGCGCGTCGGTCGCCCAAGGGAGCTGGCCTTTCTCGCGCAGCGAGGCAAACAGCGTTTCGAACTTCGGAACGAAGAACACGATCAGTACCGTGACGACCGTGCTGCCGACGACAGCCAAAAAGATCGGGTAGGCCAGGGCCCCCACCGCTCGACCCTTGAGCTCTTCCTGTTGTTCGGTGAAAGCGGCCACACGTTCCAGGGCATCCTCCAGAAAACCACCTTCGGTGCCGGCGCGGACCATGTTGACGGCCATGTCGCTGAAGACCCGTGGGAAACGGGCCATGGCCACCGGCAGCGGTTCGCCTTCCTCGACGCGGGCCTTGATCTCTTCCAAAACGGCCTTGAGGGCCGGCTTGCTGGCTTGGGCACTCATGACGGTCAAGCTCCGCATGAGCGGCACACCGCTGCGCAGCAGGGATGCCAACTGCGTGTAGACCGTCGCCATGACCTGGCCGCTGACCCGCTTGTTGCGCGTGTCGCCGACATTCTTGGTCTGGGACAGTTCGATCGGAAACAGCGACCGCGCGTCAAGCTGCGCGATGGCTTCGCGCTGGCTGTTCGCGGTCAGCGTGCCGGTGAGACGTTGGCCCCGCGAATCGCGGGCTACATAAGCGAAGTCAGGCATCGAACTTTAGCGATCTGGCGGCGAGGGAAGGAGGGGCATGACAACTTTTCGATGACGGTCGTTCTACCATTTTTCTACTGCAGTGCTCGACGCCAGCCGAGCCGAGCCGAGTCGCTTTTCAGCCGGCAGCGCCTGCTCAAGTGCGCCGAGCGAGTCGGTAAGGCGGGGCGTCGATCATCCGATGCGGTCACCCTTGGTGACGCGGATCACTTCGTCGACGCTGGTGCGGCCCTGGATGGCTTTGGCCCAAGCGTCCATGCGCAAGGTCCGCATGCCCTGCTTGAGGGCCGCCTGTTTGATTGTCCAGCTGCTGACGCGATCGTGCGCCAACTGTCGGATGTCTTCAGTGGTCACCATCAGTTCATAGATACCGAACCGTCCGGTGTAACCGACATTGCGGCAGGTCCGGCAACCGACCGAGCGATAGAGCGGCCGATCGCCCAGCTCATCCCAGGGGAAATCGTTCGGCAGTTCGTCGCGCGACGGTTGGTATTCTTGTTTGCACTCGGCGCACAGCCGGCGCACCAGCCGCTGCGCCATGACCCCTTCGACGGTACTGGCGACCAGGAAGGGCTCGATGCCCATGTCGACGATACGCGTGTAGGCGCCGGCCGCGTCGTTGGTATGCAAGGTGCTGAAAACCAAGTGCCCGGTCAGCGAAGCTTGAATCGCATTTTCTGCCGTCTCCGCGTCGCGGATTTCACCGACCAGCACGATATCCGGGTCGTGGCGCAAAATGCTTCGCAGTGACGCCGCGAACGTCAAGCCGATCTTCGAGTGCACCTGAATTTGGTTGATGCCGTCGAGCTGGTATTCGACCGGGTCCTCGGTGGTGATGATCTTGTTTTCGTCGCTCTTGATCTCGATCAGCGAGCTGTAGAGCGTGGTCGTCTTGCCTGAACCGGTCGGCCCAGTAACCAGCACGATGCCGTGCGGCAGGCGGATCAATTCGCTGAAAATTCGATACGTGTGTTCTTCCATGCCGAGGCTGCGGAGGTCGAACTTCATCGCCCCCTTGTCCAAAATACGCATTACCAGGCTCTCGCCGTGGATCATCGGAATGACCGACAGACGAATGTCGATCTCGCGTCCGTGGACTTTCAACTTGATACGCCCGTCTTGGGGCAAGCGTTTCTCGGCGATATTCAATCGCGCCATAATCTTCAGGCGGCTGATGATCGCCGCCTGGAAGCGATTAATCTCGGGCGGAACCGGCTGCGTGTGCAGAATG
>JBQCJB010000531.1:0-4216 GCA_051953155.1 Aureliella sp.
TGTCGCATCGAGCGCGGTCACGGCGACTTCGACTTTCGGGATGCTGGGCGTCGGGTCCGCGACAAAAGGCTCGACCAGCACAATCTCTGCGCGACCGTCTCCTTGAAAATCCGCGACCACGGGGGAAGTCCAGTTCTCGAGAGCTTGCCGACCCAGCCCGTCCGCTTGCCGAGGGCGGCGCCACAGCAGACTGCCATCGCGTCCGCTGAGGGCGCGCAGCTCCAACGAATCATCCTTCTGCAGCGCCGGCACCAGCACATCCAAGTGGCCATCGCCATCGAAGTCCGCCGTCACCAGTTCGATTGCGGAAATGTCGAAGTGAATCGGCGGCGGACCCTTCCCATTGAAGGGACCGTAGGCTGGGGAGAGTGGTTGAGCCCATTGCAGCCGGCCCGTCTTGCCTTCGGCGGCGAACAGCCACAGTTGAACGTCGGTGATGGAAAAGAATCGCGAAGGGACGCTATAGCGATAATCGACCGCAGCCAACCACAGAACCTGCGGCTCTCCGTTTCCATCCAAGTCGACGACCTTCGTCGCCAACACCCCACCGATCGATTGGATGTCGACGTCGTCGAGCGACCAGAGCAAACTCCCGGAGCGTCCGGAGATTGCATGCAGTGGCGACTTCCTTCGGCCGGAAATGTGCGTGTCGAAGACGAGCAAGTCGTCCGTGCCGTCGCCGTCCAGGTCGCCTGAGCTGGTCTCCGCCGCGGCAGGCACGACACCGTCGGCACGATCGGCCGGATAGATGCCCAGCGGAGCTACCGAACGGACCGCGCGCGACCGCCAGAGTTCGCGGCCACTGGCACCGCTGCAGGCGACCATGGTTCCGTCACCCCAGGAGCGAATGAAGTCGCGCACGCCATCGCGATTCAGATCACTCGTCAGCCGATCCAACGCGGCCAGGCGCTTCCAGGGCTGGCGGATGACGCCGCGAATCGCATGCAAGGAACCTTGAATGCCCGGCGATTGCATCTCGTCATCACAAACGATCAAGTCTTCGGCGCCGTCTTGGTCGAGATCGATCGGCAGCAGGTCGGCGATGTCATGGCCGGTCGAGACCAGGCGGCCCGTGCCCGCCGAGAAAGTAAGCACCTCCGTTTTGAGAACTCCCTCCACGCGCCGCGGCTCCAGCGTGCGGACGACCAGTTGCGGCCAGCCGTCGGCACCACTGTCCCACCAACGAACATCGACGATCTGGAAGTGATTGAAGGTCGATTCGCCAGCGATCGGGCGACCTTTGCTCCACAACGTTTTGCCGCTGGCGCCGGACAACCCGTCGACGAACAGACTCTGGCCTTGCGGATCGCAGGTCGCTGCGAAGACTTCGCGAGCGCCGTCGCCGTCGATGTCGGGTCCGTCGACAAAGTAATCGACTTCGGCGTCGAGGGTGACGATCGATCGCGTCCACTGAACTTTTCCCGAGGCACCGTCATAGACGACCAG
This sequence comes from Aureliella sp., assembly GCA_051953155.1. Lineage (GTDB taxonomy): Bacteria > Planctomycetota > Planctomycetia > Pirellulales > Pirellulaceae > Aureliella. Next base: position 1,447 of record JBQCJB010000531.1, read on the forward strand.
ATTGCCCGCAGGCATCTGGCGCGAAGGGTTGCCGCCGGCGGCCGCGCTCGGCGGATGCGAGCGGCCGTCGGGCACGATGACTTCGCTCTTCCCATCATCATTGAGATCGGTCACGAGGGGCCAGTCGGGAGCCGCGGTCGACCAGGATCGTTGACCGGGCCAATAGGCGTCCAGCTGCTTTGACCACAGCGGCTCGCCTCGCGCGACGGACCAGACCCAGAGTTTGGGCTGGATGAGCGAGCCGGTGACGTCGGGCTGTTCTTCGAGCGTGATCATGTCGGCTTGGCTGTCGCCGTCGACGTCCGCCCACTGCACGGCCCTACCGGGCACAAACGGCAGCTCGATCGGCCGCCGTCGCAGCTCGCCCGAGTCGGCATTCAGCAATAGCAGTCGTTTGCCGGCGACTAGCGCGATGTCCGTCTGGTCACGGCCTGGCAGAAACTGGTGAGCACCGGGGATGACCAGATGCGAGCCGGTCTGCTCGAGCTTGGATGGGGTGCGCAGCAACCGCCTGCCCAATGAAATCGTACTACCCCCTTGGCTCATACGACCGCGGAAGTTCGGGTGAAACCAGCGGAACTCTTGCGGCACCGCTTGCTGCGCATCCAGTGCAAAGAGCTCCTCAGGCAAGTCATAGCGCCACAGCGATTGTCCGGTCCGCGCGGAGATCGCTTCCAACCAGCGCTCGCCGCTCGATGCACTGCGTCCCCCGGCGAACTTCACGTCCAAGTCCAACAGCGACACGATAAAATCGCGCACGCCGTCCCCGTCGATGTCGCCGCAAACCAGCGGCGGATAAAGAACGCTGCCGTGCGTCGTACGATCGCCGATGGCCGGCGGTGCGCCGCCCGACGTTTCCGCGAACTCCCGCCCGCGCGCCGTGAACCACAGCACCTCGTCGCCGGTTCCCGAGATCGCCATCATCCAGGCCTGATGCCGCGCCGCACATACGATGTCGCCCACGCCATCGCCATTGACATCCATGTGCTCGTGAATGATCCACGGGCGCGACTGGTTGGTCTGCCCGAAGGTTCGCTCTTCGACATCGGTGGGAGAACGGGGCGGCGTAAACGCCGGGTGAGCCTTCAGTGCCGCCGTGGTCGCAGGGGACAGGGCCAATGACCAGGTTGCTGGAGGGCCGTGCTGGGAGTGTACCGTGAGCCCCTCGCGGCCCCACACGGCAATCGCTTGCTCTCTGCCGGTGTCGAAGACATCGTACGAGTGCTCCAGCGGCTGCCGCGGCACCAACCACGTGTCGGCCACATTGACGGTGAACTTGGCATCGGAGCGTCCACGGTCGAGACGCAGCTCGAACGTTTGGCTCAGCGTGCCATCGGCCGAGACGCGCACATCGTAATCTCCGGCTGGCAGCTGCGCCACCTCCTGCATGGGCAGCGTTTCCGTGCGGACAGTAGTGCCCTGTTGGTCAACGATCTCCGCGACCAGCGGCGGATTGAGCGCGTCGAGCCGCACTCCGGACATATTCCAGGAGATATAGCCCGAGCGACTAAATACGATTGCCAGCGTCAACAGCAGCGTCACGATCGCGGCCGTGGAGATTTGAGTGACGCTGCGCTGGTTTTGTTTTAGCCAGCGGCCTGCCAGTTCGATCGTCGTCGCGCGGCGGGCGCGGATCGGTCGATCGTCCAGCACGGCTCTCAGATCGGCCGCCAGCGCGTCGGCCGATGCGTACCGCGCGCTCGGTTCCTTCGCCATGCACTTCATCACGACCGTTTCCAGATCGCGCGGCACGGCCGGATTCAGTTTCCGAATCGGTGTGGGCTCGTCGACCAGAATCTGCTGAATAACGTCGTGCGCGGCCTCACCGGGAAAAGCGGGAGTGCGCGTCAACAGTTCGTACAACGTAGCCCCGAGGCTGAAGATGTCGCTGCGATGGTCGATCCGCTTGGTCGACGCCCGCGCATGTTCGGGGCTCATGTAACGCGGCGTGCCGAGCAGCAACCCGGTGAGGCTCAACGTCACATCGTCCAGCCGTCGGGCTAGACCAAAGTCGGTCAGCCAAAGCCGATCTTCGTTATCCAGGATCAGGTTCGATGGTTTGACGTCGCGATGGATGACGCCGCGGCGGTGCGCGTGGGCCAGCGCTTCGGCCGCTTGTAGTCCCCAGGCGGCAGCGTCCCGCGGCCGGATTGCGGACTGACGATCCGCGATGACCGCAGCCAGATCGCGGCCTTCGATAAACTGCATGGCGTAGTAGTTGACGCCCTTCTCGCTGCCGACATAGAAGATGGGCACGATGTTGGTGTGATGCAGCGCGGCAACGGTTTCGGCTTCGCGGCGAAAGCGTTCGACGGAATCTGGGTCGCTCGTCGGCCCGAACCGCAAAATTTTCAGCGCGACGCGGCGGCCGAGCGAGCTTTGGATGGCTTCGAAAACAGCTCCCATCCCGCCTCGGCCGACTTCGCGGACCAGTTGGAAATCGCCGATTCGTTGGTCTGGTCGCGCACCGGTTTGCGCCTGATGGACAAAGTCGAGCCCCGCCAGGCAGGCTTCCAACTGGGCCGCCATTTCAGGATGGCGGGCGAGCAGTTCGGCGCGACTCGGCGCCTGTCCAGCCTTGAGCGCATCGAGATACTCGTCCAGCACCTGAACTATCGCTTCGGCCGACAGAAAGGGCTGCGTTTCATCGCGGCGGTCTGGATTGGTGGGGGGCGCTGGGTCGCTCATAGGGCATGGCGTCTTAGTTTTGGGCGTCGGTTGCTCGAATGTATTCTATCGGCACAGCCGGCCGAGCCAGCGGTTTGGCTTA
>JBQCJB010000532.1:0-6235 GCA_051953155.1 Aureliella sp.
GCGGTCGCGGCCGCGATCACAATCCGTTCGTCTTTACCAACTGGTTGTGCGGCGGCGGTGTGCGCGGTGGCATCACGCATGGCCAGTCGGACCAGTGGGGCTACAAGCCGGCCCAGCGCGATCAAGTCACGACCGTTTACGATATCCACGCGACGCTCTTGCACCTGTTGGGCTATGACCACACGCGTTTGACGGTGCGCAATGGCGGTATCGACCGGCGATTGACCGACGTGCATGGCCAAGTGATCGAGCCGCTCATCGCGTGAACGCCCGGGGCACAGTTGAATCGACTATCCATCGGCTCGGCAGTGAGTTACCATGCCCTTGTAGATCGCTGTCCCGGAAAGGAGATCCATCCAGCCAGTTCCGGCAGCGACGGATTGTCGATTCCATTTGTCATTGATCGTTTGCGGAAACCTGATGAGCATTAGCGCCAGTGTGCTACAGACCCTGCATCGCATCCACCGCCAGAAAGCCGATCTGACCGGTCAACTCGAGCGCGGACCGAAGCAGATCCAGGCGGCCAAGGCCAAGATCGAAATGGCCAAGAAAGCCCTCGACGAGATTCGCGAGAAACAGAAGAACCTCCGCATGGAGGCCGATCGCCGCCAACTGCAACTCCGCGAACGCGAAGCCAGAATCTCGACGCTCGAAGGGCGAATGAACGCGGCCAAGGAAAACCGCGAATACCAAACGCTCAAAGAGCAGATTGCCGCCGACCGGCAGGCGAACAACGTTCTCTCGGACGAGATTCTCGAGCTGCTCGAACAGGTCGATGTGGTGCATGCGCAAATCGATCCGGCCAACGAGCGCATCAAACTGGCCGAAGCCGAAGCGGCCGAGATTGAAAAGCGCGTTCGCGATCGGATGCAAGTCGTCGATACCGACTTGAAACGCGTTACCGCGGAACTGGCGCAGGTCGAGACGCAGCTGCATGGCGATTTCAAAAGAGATTACGATCGCTTGGTCTCTCTCAAAGGCGAAGACAGCATCGCTGAGACCGAGGGCAATTGTTGCGGCGGGTGTTACCAGATGCTCACTCCCACGCTCCTGGATCGCCTGTCCAGCCAACAATCGGTGGTCTGCCCAACTTGCGGACGGTTACTGTATCAGGCGTGAGCATGAGCCCTTCGAGCGTAGAACTGTGGCAGCGGATCTCGGCCAGCCAGCTTGCATCCCCAATGCAGTGCCGCGCTTGGGCCGCCGAAGCGGCCGCGGGGCTCTCAGCGACCGAAGCGATCGATGGGCACCGCATCGCTCAGCGGCTGGTCGAACTCGGTAGACTGTCGCAGTTCCAGGCCGACGTGCTACTTGACGGCTCGAATGAACCGCTGGTCAAGCACGGTTGGCGGATCCTCGAACCGGTTAACTTTTCGCGCGGCCAGCCGCAGGACGTTCGCGGTGCATGGGTCGATTGGTGGGCCGCGGCCAAGTCCCCCACCGCCGCCACCGCCTGGCTGCGCTGGCTGGGAGCGGACGATCTGCAGCAAGTAGAGATCCGCGATGCCAACCCGGCTCTCCCGCTGGCTCTGCGCCACTCCCAAGTCGCCCATGAACACCTGCAAGGCGTGGCAGCACCCGAGATGGCTGGCGGCAGTCTGCAACTCTGCGTCGCGCCGCTCAGCGGGGTGTTGCTGAGCGGATTGTGCGGCGGCCGGCCGGTTGCGATCGATGTGGTCCTGCCGATGCTGATGCAAATCGCCGATGGTTTGGCGGCCTTGCACACAGCGGGCATCGTGCACGGGCGAGTGACGCCCGATCGCATCGTGCAGGGGGAGGACGGCCAGTGGCGGTTGCTGCGCGATCCCCTGTGCGGCCACACGCTGGATATTTCAGGAAGGCCGTTGGGCTTGCTCGGCCAAAAATTGCCCAGCGGTTCGACAGCGGCTCACTTCATGGCGCCTGAGTTCTTGGTGCCCGCCCAAGCCGCCACGCCCCAGTCGGATATTTACTCGCTCGGATGTACGGTTTGGCTGATGCTCAGCGGCAAGCTGCCCGCCAGCGGCAAAAAGCCGGAGCAGATCCTGGCGGCCCACGCGGAAGCCGCGCTGGACCTGCGGAGTTTGAGGGCGCTGCCCGATCCGCTGGTGCGCATCGTGCTGCACTGCCTGGCCAAGAACCCAGCGGCTCGCTTCGCCGACGCGGGCCAGTTGCAAACAGCGCTGGCCGGTGCAACCGCCGCCGAGCCTGCGGCAGCTCCAGCAAGTCCAGCTGTTCAGGCAACACCGACCATTCAAACAGCTCCGAACGCTCAAGCAGCTGCGACAGTCAAACCAGACGCGACCGTCAAGGCAGCTCCGCCTGTTCCGGCGGCTCCGGCGAAATCTGCACCGACGATGCCTGCCGCAGCTCAAAAGACTTCACCTGGCGCGGCGCGGGAAGTCCGCACGTCGACTGAGCAGCCCGCAGCCCGCAGCCCGTCCGCCAAACCCAATCGTGCTCAGGTCATCCAAGCCGAGGTGATCACGCCGCAGACGACCGATGCCGCCGAAAACTCTTCGGCTGAAGTCGTGTCGGCAGACGTCGTATCCGCCGAAGTCGTACCCAGCGCAGTTGCACCGAGAGCAGGCGTGCCGGGCAAGCTCGTATCCGCCGAGGTGGCGCCATCTGCCAAGCCCGGGGCGAACGTGTCGGCCGCGCGATCCGCTGCGTCCCCGCAACCGGCCGCTTCCCCGCGGCCCGCTGCGGTCCCGCGGGCCGGCGTGCGGCGGCCGGTCACCAAGCGCAGGAAGAGCAATCCCTGGCTTCCGCCGCTGATCGGTGGAGGTGGCGTGGTCGTGCTGCTGCTGGTGTTATTGGTAATCAATGGCGGTTTGGGTTCGTCGTCAGGCACCAAGCCGGTTCCGGCTCAGCCGGCAGCTGCGAACGCAAGTTCCAGCGCGGCGGTCGCCGCCAGCGCTGCCACCGAGCCAACGCCTCCGGCCGATCCGAGGACGGAATTTTTCGACTTGGTCGACGACAGCTCGACGGCCCTGTGGGCGCCTCCTCGACCGCCCGAACCCTTGCCGCTCGACTTGTTGCCGCCAGGCGGCCAGGTCTTTCTCGCGCTGCGTCCGGAACGATTGTTTTCTCAGCCGCAGGCCAAAGAGCTGCTCGCGCTGCTCGATAAGGACATCGGTACATTCTGGCAGTGGCTGCGCGAGGAGTCGGGCGTGCCGGCCGAAGAACTCGAACAGGTCGTCGTCGCGGCGTATCCCGGCGCGGGCGGGACGCCGCAATTCGTGCTGCGGGCGCGATTGAAACAACCCCAGACGCTCGGTCAACTGAAGAGCCTTTGGAAGGCGCCGGCCGAGACCAAGCTTGGCGAGCAGGTGCTGCTAACCAGCGGCGCGCGGGGATACTACGTCGCCCAGCAGCCCTTTGTCGATTCGCAGAACGTCGTCGAGTTCGTCGCCGGTCCGCCCGAGCTGTTGGGCGAAGCGGTCGAACTAGCCGGGGCGGCCGGGCCGCTGACCAGCCAGATCGAACAATTGTGGAAATGGAGCGATCGGGCCGCGGACATCAGCCTGCTGGTCAACCCGAGCTTCCTGTTCACCGAAGGACGCTCGATCGTCGAGCGCTGCCCGCCGCGATTGGCCGAACAGCTTCAGAAATGGCTGTCGCGCGACATGCGCGGCGCAATGCTCAGCACCAGCCTCGAAAGTCAGTGGTACTACGAATTGCGGTTGGTTGGTTCCAGCGATCGCGATGCCGGTGCGATTGGGCAAAAGTTAACCGACGCTCTCGAGAACTTGCCCCAGGCGGTCGAATCGTGGTTCGTCAGCGAATCGCCCCATCCCTATTGGCGAGCGGTCGCGCTGCGTTATCCCAACATGCTGCGGGCGCTGGCCGCCCAGACGCGGATCGGGGTAGAGAATGGTCAAGCTGTCGCCAACGGTTACTTGCCCGCGGAAGCCGCGCCGAACCTGATCTATGGTAGTTGGATTGCGTTGCAGCCTGCCGCCACGGTATCGCTAGGTGCGAGCGTTGGCGCTGCGGCGTCCGCGCCCCCTGCCGCGCAAACTCCCTTGACGCCCGAACAAATCCTCGACAGACCGATCACCGTGGCGGTCGATCAACAAGGCATCGAAGTCGTTCTGCAGTTGATCGGCGAACAGGCCAACGACGGCTTGCCCCCGGGCACGAAACCGCTGCAGTTCGAACTCGACGGCGCTGGCTTTCAACGCAGTGGCATTACCCGCAACCAGCAGATAAGAGATTTCAAGGTGGAGTCCCAACCGGTGCGGGTTGCGCTGACCGAACTGTCCAAGCGTGGCAATCCGGTTGCCGGCATCACCGATTTGAAGAGCGCCGAGCAGAAGCTGCTGTGGATCTTGCTCCCGTCGCCAGACGGTTCCACAGCCCCGCGCATCTCGCTGACCAGTCGCGAAGCCGCGCTGGCCGCCAAGCATCCCCTGCCCGCCGAATTCGCCCCAGCTCCCTAAGGCAGGCTGGCGCCTCCACGAGGTGGACAGCCGTCTCGGCTGTCCAGCAAACGGCTCAACCTCGAAGCGGCGCGTAGCCGCCTCGAGGTGTCTCGAAGTTGCGTGAGGAGACGACTGTGAAGAATGGCGCTTGGGCTATTTGCCGCCGATGCTGACGAGGGCTTTGGTAAAGCCGCTGGTCAGGTCGCTGGAGCCTTCCGACCATTGCCACATATTGCGGACGATGTCGCTGATCAAGATGCCCGACATGCCCATGATCATGAGAATGCCCAGCAGCGAAAGAACCATCAGCGTGCTGTAAGGAACTTCGGGAGTGACCATTGCCGCGCCACCGCCAGTGGCGGCTCCGGCAGTGCCGAGTCCCGGGCCGAAGCCAGCTTCTTCGGCAAAGCCTTCATCACCGAAGCCGCCGTCGTGTGCGGGCAATGCAACGGCTGCGTCGCCGAACTCCGAGGAGTCCTCGAGTTCGATCACTTGGGAACCACTGTCTTCATCGGTTTCGATCGCGCCGGAGGGAGACAACTGGAACTCTTCGCCTTGGGTGAAGTCGACCCCGGATCCCGCGCCAGAACCGGCCGCGGCGACGCCGGACGCCCCAGCATCGGAGCCTTCGGCCGCCAGGTCGAGACCCGAGATGCCGCTGCCGGCCAGATCGAGCGGTTCATCCTCCAGCGAGATGCCGCTGTCGGAAGGACTCATCAAGTTGATACCGCTGTCGTTACCGAGGGCCAGGTCACTGCCGCCGCCCAGAACCAGGTCGTCGTCGTCCGCTAGTTCCAGGTCGCTGCCCAGCGAAACGTCGCTGCCCTGGCGGACCGGCTGCGAGACCGGGCTCATGCCAGCCAGCGCGTCGGAGCCTTCGCCCAGGGAAAGGGAAAGATCGGAGCCGATTTCGATGTCGCTGCCGGTACCGCTACCGGCCGCAGCGCTGACGCCCGAACCGCCGGCCAAGCCGAGCTCGTCTTCATCGGCTTGCAGGGACAGTTCGTCGTCGTCATCGTCGTCGGAGGAGAGTTTCAAGTCGGAATCGCGGAGGCGATTCGAGCTGCCGGGCTTCAGGTCGCTGCCGCCGCCGACAATGTTGCTGCCCGAGCCGTGGGCGACTTCTTCGTCGTGAGCCAGCAGAAGGTCGTCGGATTCTTCTTCGGCCGGTGGCGTGGGAGCTTTGTTGGCCTGGCGGCCGGCGACCAGTTTCACGTCGCTTCCGCCGCCTGGATCGGGAACCAACGCCACGTCGCTGTCGACATCGGAGCCCTTGTCACCGGCCAGTTGAATATCGCTGCCGATCGTGCTACCGAGTTTGCTGCCGGCCGCTCCGAGGTCTTGTTCGCTGACCAGGATCGAGGACCCGGCGGGGTCTTCGTCGAGCGCATCGCCCAAGACTTCGTTGGCGACGCGTTCGATTTCCTCTGGCTTGAACTTCCAGCTGGCCCCATCCCGATAGCCGAAGATGTCACCGCGCGACCGCATTTCAACCAGTTCGTCGGCGCTAACGCCAAGCCGCTTGGCAGCTTCTTCCAAGGGAATGAAGTTGCTAGACATTCTGCGAAAACTCCTAGGGCAACCTGCCGCCGGCCAATCCCTAGCCTTGAGAACACGCCGCTGGTTCCATTGCGGCCAGAGGAGACAAACACCTGCAGCTCGCTGCGGCGAGCCACATTTCCATACTAACCCAAAATATCTATTTTGCGAAATCGGACATGGAGTTTCCTGAGAGAATTCACCACGCTAAGGCTGCTTTAAGAGCCGCATTTCCCGCGGAAGAGGCTCGGTAGCGTTAAAATCTTCCACCGCCAAGTCCATGCGGACAT
>JBQCJB010000533.1:0-2763 GCA_051953155.1 Aureliella sp.
CGTTCTGTGTTACTGGCCACCTTCGGCGCGCTTCGACCACCAGGGCAACTGGACGCCGCCGTCCATCGTCAGCGTGCTGCCGACCATGTAGCTTGCCTGGTCGCTGAGCGTGAAACAGATGCCGTGGGCCATTTCTTCGGAAGAGCCGAGCCGCTTCAGCGGCAAGCCGCGAGCGCCTTCTTCGAGTTGCTCTTCGGTAAAGAATTTTCGTTCGCCGGGAGTGTCGATCCAGCCGGGATGAAAGACGTTGACGCGAATGCCATGGCCGACCAGTTCGATGGCAGCCGTCCGAGCCATGTGGTCGATGGCCGCCTTGGCCATGTTGTAGGCCATCGCCGTCGGAAAGGCGATCTTCGAGTGGGGCGAGCTGACAATCGTGATCGCGCCTCCGGTGCCTTGCTGGACCATCTGCCGGGAGGCGGCCAATAGACCGTTGAACGCGCCCCACATGCTCACATCGATCGTGCGCCGAAAGCCTTCCATATCGGCTTCGAGCATCAACTTGCGATCGCTATAGGCTGCGTTGGACACGAACAGGTCCAGGCTTCCGAACGCTTCGACGGTCTCTTGGACCATCGCCTCGACAGCGGCTTGCTTGGAGACGTCGCAAGCCACGATGATCGCGCGGCGCCCCAGTTTTTCGACCTCGCGCTGGACCTCTTCGGCAGCCGTGCGACTAGAGCTGCAGTTGATCGTCACGTTCGCTCCGCCGCGAGCCAGCTCGATGGCGACTGCGCGGCCAATTCCCTTGGACGATCCGGTGACAATGGCATTCTTGCCTTCAAACGAATAGTGCATCGAACCTTTGCTTTCTGATTAATTGTTGCCTTGAGTGCGGGTTCCGCCCCTCAGCCCGAAAGACTGCTTTTTTGAATTGAATGCGCCAGGGCGAGAGCCGATTGAGGCGCGATTCGTAGCGCTGCCCCTCACCCCCCAGCCCCCTCTCCCCGAAGCGGGGCGAGGGGGAGACTGGACCCTATACCGCCTCAGCGAGGGGGAACGATCGCGACGGCTTCGATATCCTGTCCATCCTGTTCATCGATGTCAGTTAACTAGTTTTCGAGTCTTTTTGGCTCAGAGGTTAAAGCTCGCGGACCCAGATGTTGCGGAACGAGATCGGGGGGCTGTCGTCGCCGTGGGCTTGCAGCTTAATCGAGGCGGTATCGTAGGGCTTGTAGGTCGGCTTGCCGATGAACACCGTTTCACCCTGCAACTGAAAGTGGTTTTGCACCAACACCGAATTCAAGAAGACCGTGACCGTCGCGGGCGACTCGAGCGAACCGTCGGCGGCGAAACGCGGAGCCGTCCAGAGGACGTCGTAGGCTTGCCACTGCCCCGGCTTGCGGCATGGATTGGCTAGCGGAATCGCTTGCTTGTAGATGCTGCCCGCCATGCCGTTGACATACGTTTCGTTCTCGTAGCTGTCGAGCACCTGAAGTTCGTAGCCAGCGTCACCGCCGCCGGTCGAAGCTAGAAAGATACCGCTGTTGCCACGGGCCTGCCCGCTGCCAATGATCTTCTCGGGTATGCGGTATTCCAGATGCAACTGGTAATCCTTGAACTTGCGCTCGGTCTCGATGTTGCCGCTCTTCTTGTTGACGACCAGCGTTCCCTCCTCGATTTTCCACTTCGCCGGGCCATGGCCTTTGGTGCTGACCCATTCTTCTAGATCGTCACCGTCGAACAACACGATCGCGTCGGAGGGAGGCTCGACACTCACGGCGGGTCCTGGAGTGACGACCGGCGGCACAGGTTTCCATACCTCAGTCGCTTCCCAAGGTTTGGCCTTGGACTCTTCTTGGCCCATGATCGGCTGGCCCACGACAAGCATGGAGACCAGCGCCGCCAGACCTGTCGACAACAACCAAGATGCATACGTCTTCATTCGGCTCACCGCTGCATTTTCGTAGGAGTAGATAAACATAGTGGGAGAACGTAGTTATGAAGCGGCTCGGGCCAAGCGTCAATCGGCTGAGCTCGAGTCGATGCGGCGTTCCGAGAGCAACTGCATCAGTGCGGTCAGTTCGACCGGCTTGACGAGATGATGATCGAATCCAGCCTCATGGGAGCGACGCCTGTCTTCCTCCTGGCCCCAACCGGTCAAGGCGATGATGGTCATGCCGGCCGACCACGGCTGCTCCCGAATGCGACGGCATGCCTGGTATCCGTTCAGCTTCGGCAGGCCGATATCCAACAGGATGATATCGGGGCGGAACTGCTGGGCCATTTCGACTGCGGCTAAGCCGTCGTGAGCCAGGCAGGTCTCATTGCCCATCAGCCGCAGCATCATCCCGAGACTCATCGCGGAATCCTGGTTGTCGTCGACTACCAATATCCGGTGTTTCGATTGGACCGTAGCAAGATTGACGACCGGCTTTTGGTCCTGTTCGCCCAAGTCGTGAAGGATTGGCAGGCGGACGACGAATTCGCTCCCCTTGCCCGGCCCTTCGCTGCGCGCCTCGACGGTGCCGCCATGCATCTCGACCAGCCGACGCACCAAGGTGAGACCGATGCCCAGTCCGCCTTGGGCTCGTTCCATGTTTCGGTCGACTTGCGAGAACATGTCGAAGACCGCCCCGAGAGCGTCGGCAGGAATGCCCAGCCCCGTGTCCCGCACGCGCACTTCGACCTCGGTAGCATTCGCGCTGACCGACAAGGAGATATGCCCGTTCGGAGGCGTGTATTTGGCGCTGTTGTTGAGCAGATTGGAAAAGACTTGCGCCAGTCGAGTCAAATCGGCGTCCAGATAGATCGGTTCGGGTG
>JBQCJB010000534.1:0-6387 GCA_051953155.1 Aureliella sp.
CCAAACCGCGGCAGCACGCCATCGGCTAGAAACTCCTGGCCGGACAGAGAATCGGCCAGTTCCTGATTGAGGTCACTGTCCGAATCGGCCAGATCGAGGAGGCAATGCACGCACTGGCTACCGGTCAAGCTCCACTGCACATCGCGGCCGCAGCCTATGCATCGGTTGGATGAGTCGGAAACCATATTCGTTCAGCTTCCTGGCCGCCGATTGCCAAAGTAGGACAGGCCTCCGGCCTGTCACAAACAAACCCAAACCGCCATTGACGATGGCAGCCGATTGATCACACAAGGCCGCAAGCAAATTGTCAAAGGACTCGCCCCGCTGAGCGAGATGTCCCTCTACCTGGATTAAAGGATTTGCGCGAAAAATCTATCGAAACAAATGGCAAAAATTTTTGGTTAACTCAGATAGGGCGTAAGGGAAGCGGCCGAAGCCTCCATCGTCGCCTTCAGCTTCTTCAGCTCATCATCGACGTCTGCCGGATCCAAAACCGTGTGGGCCAGTTCTTGCCGGAGAATCGAAACATAACGCTTGCGCATGCGTTGCAGCGACATGGTTACCGCCGGAACGCTCATGCCAAGTCGCGCAGCGATTTCAGCTTGCGGCAACTTGTTGGTGGTGGCTACCAGGTAGTCGCTGAGCAATTTAAAGAGCTCCAGTTTGCCTGCGTTTTCATAATCGCGCTGTAAGATTTGAAGCACGCGTCTGAGCAGCGCTTCGACCCAGCTCCTTTCAAACAGCAGGTCGGCTGAGCAATTGTGCGACAGCTGTTGTTGGTACCGCCTGTCAAACTCGGCCAGCTCGACTGGGATTCCATTCATCGATCCGCCCCGCTTCAGACTGCGTCGCCGCCGCCAATCATCGCTCATGTAATTCTTCATCGACGCCAGGAGAAACGCACGAAAGCGCCCCTGGGCCGGATCCAAGCGATTGAAGCTGTTCTGTTCGATCAGGTGGGCGAACAGGCCTTGCGTGAGATCCGCGGCGTCATGATGACCGTGGCCGCGACTGCGGGCGAATGCATAGATCGGGTACCAATAATTCTCGCAGAGAGCTGCCATCGCGGCCCGCGATTCGGCCGAGGAATCACTTCCTGCCCGAAATACGATGCTCCACTGCGTGCTGCGAAACACAGCATGTGCTTTTGAGAGTGTCGGCATCGCTCTTCATAAGCCCGTGCAACAAGATCATTCAGCTGAGGTGCATCGTAGAGAATTCGATCATCTTAGCCACCGCTTTGGCCAAAACAATAACCCCACCCAGCTTTTCTAACGTTTGCACTCAGACACTTGCCCGCGCCACTGTTCTGGTCGAGCGCAGCGGCTCACAGGGTGGGGAATTCGAACCAAGCGCGAGGTCACGCTCGGTGCGATCGATATGTTTTCTTGAAAAATGTTTTCAAAGGCCGCGGAATCGGCGTTAGGTTTCGCCGCCGTTTCCTTTGAGCTTTTGTAAGGGGCTTTGTCGCCACAATTCCCGCTGCGGGAGTCGCTGGCGAGATTCCGGTAGACCCCATCCGCACCGGACCGTAACGGTCCATCCTCCCAGGCTAGTACCCATGCTCTCGAAATCCATGCTCCGCCGCCGTCAACAGCTCAAGACGACTCGACAAGCACGCCGCGGTCGCCTGCGAAGCCTGCTGATTGGAGTGGAGAGCCTCGAGCCACGCATCGTCATGGCCAACGCGATCTTTGCTCCCGGCTCGGACGGTAACAATCAAGACGTTATCGGAGTGCTGAATACGTCGGAGTTTCGAATGGATTCGACCGACGAGCTGCGCATCCAGCTGGGCGGAGACGCCGGCGCTCCGAGCTTCGACCAGGTTGTGGCGAGCGGCAGTTCGCAGCTGGCTGGCGTGCTGAAAGTCAGCTTGCTCGACGGGCTCGATCCGGCCGTCGGCTCGACTTTCCAAGTTGTCGATTCAGTCGGCTCGACGGGAGCTTTCCAATCAATCGACCTTCCGACGCTCTCGGGCGACAAGCGCCTGGTGCCGGTGGCGTCGCCGAACGGTTTGACGCTGGTAGTGGCCGATGGGCTCCGGCCAACGGGCGGCTCGCAATTGCGACTTTCCCAATACTCGGAAGTGGCAGCACTCAATGACTTTTTGAGCGGGCTGAGTTCTTCGGTATCGTTTGCCGGCCTTGACCTAACTGTCTTGGGCCAGCAAGTCCATGGCGATTTTGCTCTAGGAGTCGGAGTGCTCGACGGAGAGCCTGTGCTGGCTGCATCGGCCACGGGGATATCGGCCAGTCTGGGAGGCGACCTGATCGCGCTCGACGATGGCAGCGCGAGCGTCTTTATGTCCCCATCGGGCGTCGCTTTGAACGCTTCGGTTTCCGTGGCGCTTAAGAACGGCTTGCCTCTGAGTTTTTCGGGCACCTTCGGGCTGCAGGTCAACACAACCGGCGACGCTGTGCAAGGTACCGTTGCAGGCATCACCGTGGATGTCCCCGCGGGCAATTATTTTCGTGCGGAAGCCATCGGTGCTCAGTTGACCGCACTCGGCCAGTCAATGAGCGGCGACTTCATCCTCGAATCGGCTACGGTCATCGAAGATTCGTTACCGGTGCAAGTCGTGACTGCCGGATTCAGTAATGTCGATATGGTGCTAGGCAGCAGTGAGGCGGGCGTCCACATTCACAACGGCATGGGAGGCTTTCAAGTCCGACCAACGGGAGTTGCCGCCCAATTCGAAGGCGACGTGGAACTGGTGGGTACCGGTGACGCATTCAGCTTGAGTGGCAGAGCGACCGGGCGACTGAACAACACGGGTAAAGCGGTCAGCGCGTCGTATACGCTCAGCGACGGCAACAATGTCACAATCGACTTTAGCGATACTGGCACTGATTCGGTCGTCGAGGCCGGCGGCGCGTTGAAGCTGGACATCAAGGACGTGCTGGCTGTCGAAGGTGCCTTCTCCATCCGCAAACAAAGCGCCCTGCCCGACTCGCCTGCCAACCTGTTGGTGGGCGTATCGCAATTGAACGCTTTCTTCGGTGATAAGGCCGACCCGTTGCAGGCCGAGGATGACACCGGTTTGAGCATCACATCCGGTGAGTTGGGACTACTGATCGAACCGGCCAGTGCAGCGGGCGAAGCGGCCAAGTATGCTCTGGCCGCGTCCGGCACGGTGGATCTGGTGGGTGTGGACAAACTCAGTCTCGGTGGGGATTTGAAGGTTCGAAGGAACACGACCGGCCACGATATCCAGGATCTGTCGATCGCCACGCCGAACGAACCGGTGACATTGAACTTCAGTCAAACGGAAGGCGACCCACTATCGGTCGTCGGTGAGAACCTGCATTTGGATATCGGCGGCTTTGTTTCGCTGAGCGGCAATTTTGCGTTTGAGAAGACCAGCAGCACGGTGGATTCGGTCACCAGTTCGCAGCTGAAAGTGGGCGCGTCGGAAGTGACGGCTTTCTTCGGCGATCCAGGCCAGGACGATGCTCCGAGCGATGACACGGGCGTGGTCATCAGCGATGGCCAGTTAGGCTTGATCGTCAACAAGACGACCGACACGTCGCAGGCCACACAGGCCCCTTCGACGTATGCGCTGGTGGCCTCAGGCAGCGCGGAGCTGGTCGGCATTGACGGGCTGGAGCTGGGAGGCTCGCTAGAGATTCGCAAGAACACTACCGGCGAAACAGTCGACGAGACGATTGGCGGAGTCGAGGTGAAATTCGACGAAGGCGAAGAGAATCTGCAATCGGTCGGCGGAACGCTGGATCTGGAAGTTTCTGACTTTGTAAGTATCCATGGCGCGTTTGGCTTTACTAAAGAATCAGAGACGATCGGCACAGTTACGAACAGCAAGATCTTGATCGGCGCGACCGTGGATGCGTTTTTCGGCGCTAACCAAGGAGAAGCCGGCGAGGTTGGCGTCGAAGTAACCAACGCAGAACTGGGCCTGGTTTTATACCGAACGACAGGCAGCAGCGTGCCTAACGAAAACAAGTCGTCCTATGCGCTGAGCGCCACCAGCGGCAATGTTGAACTGCTCGGCATCGACGATTTGACGCTGGGCGGATCCGTGGCGATACGCGTCAATAATACGGGCAAGGATGTGGTGGAGAGCATCGCGGTTCCGGGTGCTGAGGAGCCCATCGAAGTCAACTTTGAGGGGTCGCCGAACGTTACCTTCTTCGGCGGCGGGCTGCACTTGGAAACTGGGCCGTACACGTTAGCCGGTGCTTTCAGTTTCGGTAAAGACGTTTCCAACCCCGGGGAGACGAAGCTGTTGGTCGGCGTGTCCGGTGTTCACGTCGGCATGGACTCCGGTGACGTGGGCGTCGAACTGAATGACGGACGGTTAGGTTTGGTCGTGGTCAAACCGACGGCGGGCGGAGCTTCGACTTATGCACTGGACGCGAGTGGAACGGTCGGAGTCTACGGGCTGCCCTTGATTGCGTCCGGTACGGTCGGAGTTCGACAGAAGACGATCCCCGGAGCCGTGTTGGAAACGCTTCAAGTCCCGAATGCACAAACTGGCGAGTTTGAAGATTTTGAAATCAATTTCGGGGCGACGGATCCGAACAGCCAGTTTTCGGGAACTGGGTTAACGCTGGGCGTGCCCGACGTTTTTGCAATTGGCGGTGACGTCATCGTCTCACCAGGAGCGACCGCGACCGCCCCGACTCAGATCACCATCCGCAATGCGGCACTGTCACTGAGTCGCGGAGAAGGCGTGGAGGCTATGCGGCTCGGATTGGGCAGTTCCGCGGTGCGTTTCCAGATCGGCGGCGGAGGCGGATTCAAGCTGCTGGACCTCGATCTTGCCGTCCCCGCGTTTGATTTCACGCCCGGCAGCGACGGGAGTGAGTCCGACCCGGGCACTGGGACTGACCCGGGCACTGAGACTGACCCGGGCACTGGGACTGGTAATGAGCCCGGCACTGGGATTGGCGCGGGAGCCGGCACTGGGGCTGGGATTACCAGTTTAGTGCCACCGACGCAGCCCGGTACGAAACTTGGTCCGCTGACGATCTCGAATCCCTCCGTTACGCTCAAAGGGTTCGAACTGGGGACGACCGGCGCATCGCCCGGCGCGTTTCCCTTGGTGATTACGGTCGGCATCGGCGTCGGCGAAGCCAGCCTCAATGTAGGAGCCGGCCTGAGCGCGACGGCCAAAGATATTCAAGGCTCTTTCGATGTCGGAGTCGACTTGAGCCTGTCGGCGCCTTACGTCGATTTCTCTTCGGTCGGCTTGACCGGTGATTGGGACTTGAAGATCGGCTCGATCCAAGTTCAGGCCGGCAGTTTCCTGCAGTTCACGACGACCAGCGTCGCCATTAATCCGAGCGCAGCGGATGACGAGTATCTCGTTCAATTCGGTTCGGTCGGTGCCGGCCTTAAGCTGGGCGTTCTCGATTTGTCAGCCAGCATCAGCAATTTCGCCATTTCCGGAGCGGGGCAGTTCGTTGCGACGCAGCAGTTCGTCAAAGCCTCGGCCTCGGTCGATACCAAGATCGGTCCTATCCAGCTGAGCGGATCGGTTACCGATCTGGAGATCGACATGGATCTTCTGCGAGCCGGCAAATTTCCGGTTGTCGACGTGGGTACTGTCGCAGTCCACGCTTCGGGACCGGCATTTGGCGGCGCTATCTCAGGGGATTTTCTGGCTGGGATCATCAAGCTCGACAGCGATGGCAACCGCATCGCGCCGGACGATACGACCGCCGTCGTCGACGATCGCGTGTTTTACACCTTTATCGCAGCCGGATTCACGATCCCTGGCTTGGGACAAGGGATCAATATCAAACTGGGCCTTTCGGAAAACGGTCCGTTGGCCGTCTATGTGGATGCGGATGTCGAAGTGCCCCTGGGACCGACGGGGTTGGTTCTGAGCGAACTGCGCGGCGGAGTATTCTTCAACGCGGCCACCTTGCCGTCGATTACCGACGCGCGGCAGTTGGCCAGCCCCGCCTTTGCAGCCACGGGCAAGCTGACACTGACACAGTGGCAAGCCATGCTCGAGCAGCAGGTGGTGCGTCAGGCAGGTGGCGGAGCGTTTGGCTACCTCTTTGATCTGCCGTTTGCGTCGTCGGCCACGGCGACTGCGGTCATCAACGCCTTGGACAATCGCACGGTCAGCTTGGCCCTCCGCGATGAACTCGCAGCCCAAAAGCTGGTGATCACTCCAGCGGCTACGGCTGACGTCTTGGAGGTCGGCAAACGCTGGGCAATCCACGACGGGTCGAGCGTTCTGTTGCTCGAGAAACGCATCAAGCCCGACACGTCGGTCGTGCTCTCGACCAGTCGCGTGGGGTTGGTTTTTGGCGATTCCGGCGACCTAAACGAGTGGGCGGTGTGTGAAGGTGGGGCCGTGCCCGCGGGCAAAACCAGCACGGGTGATTCTTATCGGCAACCATTGTTCCCCCCCGG
>JBQCJB010000535.1:0-3342 GCA_051953155.1 Aureliella sp.
CGCGCCGAGCTTGACACCGCTGCCGCCCCTCACCCCCCACCCCCCTCTCCCCGAAGCGGGGCGAGGGGGCGACCGAGGTCATGTTGACATGCCATCTTCAGCTGGGCGTGTGACACCATACTGACACTAGAGCTTACGTATCCGGCAGGCGTAAGCTACGCGTCCCACGAAGCGCGTCTCGGCGCACGGCGGGAGGGAAATTGGATGATCGCAAGGATGCCATTTTGGACACTGCACCTGCGAGCGTCTCATGGCCTGCCTCATTTCCGAACTGAGTTCATTTTCTTCGAGCTTTCTCGCCGACGTCAGTCCGCTCTCCAGCGACGCGCCGCCTGAGTCGCTCGTGCAGAGCGATCGCCGCTGGTCGTTCCTCTATACCAAAGCCCGCCAAGAAAAAGCCCTGGCCCGCGATCTGGCGGCCATGCAGATCCAGCACTATCTGCCGCTGGTCGGCAAAGACAACGTGATCCGCGGCCGGAAAGTGCGTTCGCAAATCCCGCTGTTCTCCGGCTACGTGTTCCTCTACTCCAATGACGTCGAACGCGTCCGCGCATTGACGACCAATCGCGTGGCCCACTCGGTGGAGATCGATGATCAACCGCGCATCCGCAAGGAATTGCTGCAGATCTATCGCTTGATCGAAGCCGACGCACCGCTGACCGTCGAGCGTCGACTGGTCAGCGGTCAAAAGGTGCGCATCAAGTCCGGCCCCTTCAGGGACATCGAGGGCACGCTGGTCTCCGTCCGCGACGTTCGCAAACTGCTCGTCTCGATCCATTACCTCGGCCAAGGGGTCACGCTCGAGATCGGCGGTTATCAACTCGAACCCGCTTGACGTCGAGCCACCCTGGGCTTGGCCGAGTGCGGCTTACTGCGAAGATCGCAGCGAGGTTAGCTTGGCGTTGACCTTGGCCGGCGGACTGGCTGGCGCATCTTCGGCGATGGGCGTTTGCACGACCATGCGCTGATGCAACATGCCGATCGGTTTGGGCTGCGGCGCGACCGGCTGATCGTCCGCAATTTTGCGTTCGACAATGGGCCGCTGGATGCGTTCTGCCGGCGGCACGAGCTGCGTGCCAGTAGTCGCCGGTGCGCTAGAGCGGTTGGCCATTTGCGGCTGGCTAGTGCCCAGTTCGATTGGCCGGTTGACCACCGGGCGGTCGGCGATCATGCGCACATTCATCGGGTCGCTTGTCGCCGTCGGGGCGGCACCGCGGGACTGACCGCGGGCAGCCGACGTACCGACCGCGGCTGGCGCAGGCGACGCCGTCGTGCGTTCGAGCGGCGCAACTCGCGTCGCCACCCGAGTGTCGACCTTCGGACGCTCGAGCTCCGGCAACCGCGCCGGCGGCTGTGACGGCAGTGGGGACTGCTTAGCCACGGGCAGTTGCGACGGCCGAGGCTGGGCAAGCTGCGAAGCGGCCGGCGACTGTGCTCGCTCCGGCAAAGCGGCGGGCTGCCGCGTCATCGGTTGCCTCGGCACGGCGGGCCGAGCCACAGGTTGCTGCGCGAGCTGCTTCGTCATCGGCTGCTGAGCCACCGGCTGCTTTGTCATGGGCTGCTCGGCGACAGGCTGCTGTGCGACAGGCTGCTGGGACGCCGGGGCCTGCTGAGGTGCCGCGTGCTGGGGCACGGGTTGCCGTTGGGCAAGTTGCTGCGGATGCGGATGCCCTGCGGCAGCCGACTCGGCCGGCGGCTGGGCAGTTGCCGACTGCAGCGAACGCGACAGCGACAGCGGTGAGGGAGCGTGCCGCGAGAGCGTGGTCTGCGAAGGCATCGCCCGCGACAGTTCGGTCTGCGAAGGCAGATGTGGCGATGGCTGCGGCGGTGGCTGGATAGCCGGTTCGCGCACCGGTTCGGTGGCCTTCTTGGGCAGCAGCTGTGACAAGACCGGCAGCGGCCGAGCAGTTCGGCTTGGCGGAATCGCTTCGGGCTGCCGCGTTGCCAGCGGACTGGGCACGCTCGGCGGAGCGCTCGCTTCGTTGCGGACGCTCCACTTGCGCTGCCGCGTGTCGAGCTCAGCCGTTTGCGCGTCGTGGCTGCGTTCAGGCCGAGGCGTCTCTACCACGCGAGGCGTCTCTACCACGCGGGGTGTTTCTGTCACGCGAGGCGTTTCAGCGACGCGAGGCGTCTCTGGGGGACTGGCGGTCGTTGGCAAGGCCGGCGTGGCGACGGCGGCCCCGAGTTTGTCGCTAGCCGACGAAGCTTCGCTGCTCTCTTCCAGCGGCGGGGCTGGCGTGGCCGGCGCGACTGCAGGGGGCGCCACAGCGGGCGCGTCCTGGACTTGCGGTGGCGGGACGCTGGGAGCGGTCCCCGACTGGACGCCTTGCAGCGAGACGTCGGGCGCGGCTACCGCAGCTGGTGCGGGCGGGACGACGGTCGCTGGAGGCGGGATCTCGAGCAATCCCAGCGCGTTGGCGTTGGGGGCCATGCCTGGAGGTGGGCAGGTACTCCAGTTCCCTGGCCAGGTGTTCCAGCACGTGGCCTTGTAGCCGTAGAAGGGCGGTGGCACGTGCTTGGCGCGGCAGTGGTGATCGTGCTTGTTCACGATCTGCCCGCAGTCGGGGCACTGGAAGTACGGCACGTGAATCTGGCTGAGCGCCTGGAGCGGCGTATGGCCGTGGAGATAGTGTTGGCACTTGGCACAACCACTACCTGCCGTCGCCATGATGGCCAGCGTGGCGATCCAACGTGCTGGTCTCTTTTCTCTGCGGAGCAACATGACTCGTACTCTATCTATGAGGTTCCAATCCCGTCCCACGACCTTCGCTCGGAACTGATTCTTCGTGCAATCTTAGAAGCCGCTACCAACACCTCGCGGGTTGCCACCACCCTTAAGCACCTTGCCGCTTAGACGCGTCGCCGTGCCGGCCGTCAGCAAGGAGAAGCCCATCATGCGTTCCATAGGAGCGAGCACTTTGGCCAGTTTGTTGTCGAACGCGACGAACCGGTCTTCGGATACGAACACTCGGTCGCCGGGAAACAGTTGGTAATTGGTAGGCGACACGCCGAACTCGGTGATCGCGCACCAGTCGACCGGCAGGACTTCCGCCTTCGAACATTCGTCGGTGGCTCGAGCCACCCAGATCTTCTTGGACGATATCTCTTGCAAGCCGTTGATCTGCGAGACGGCGTCGAGCACCGTATCGTTGCCGGTCAGCGGAAAGCGGTAGACCGCATCGCCCAGGTTGGCTCCCTGCAAGATGATGTAGTAGACCTTGCTGTTGTAGGCTTGCACGTGCAGCGACACGACCGGGTTTTCGAGGAACTGCGACAGATGCTGTTCGATCAGCCACTTGGCTTCGAAGAGTGTCCGCCCCGAAACCGGTACGCTACCGTAGC
>JBQCJB010000536.1:0-4074 GCA_051953155.1 Aureliella sp.
GGCGCGTCGGCGGTGGGCAATGGCAACGTGTGGGATGGGCGTACGGTTCCATCCGCAGCGACTGAGAAGACCTTGATCGAGCCGTTGACGTTGCTCATGTAGATGCGTCGGCCATCGTGAGAGAAGATCAGGCCCGTGTAGCTGACCTGACCTTGCTTGTCCGGCTTCAAGATATTCGGCGAAGCGATCTCGGTGGGTGGTTCGTGTAGGCCCTCTTCGGGCAATTGCACGCGGGCAAGGATCTCGCCCGATTCGGGAGAAAGTACGACCAGATCGTTCGTCTTACCCGCGACGACCATGATGCGGCCATCGGGCGAGAGCGCTAGCGCCTGCGGCCGCATCCCGGGTAGATCGACCTGCTGGCCATACGGCGTCAGCAACTGATTGACTGGCGTGACGATCACGTCGTCCCGCCAACGTCCGACGCGGTCGCTACTGCTCGAGTCGGCGACCGGCTCGGCACGCTCCTGACCGCGCACTGCGGGGCTCGAAAGTGCGCACAGCCAGACGGCGACCCCTGCGCCGCAGAGGGCGGCGGGTCGGAGAGCAATCGTAAACATAGTTCGGCCCTTTAAGGTTTTCCTTCGCGCTTGCGCCAGGCGCCGCGCTGCTTGGCGTTTTCAAAAATCGGCCAGTTGGGATCGTCGCGATGGGCCTGGGCCATGAGCGCTTCGGCTTTGGCGACCAGGTCCGGATGCTCGGCCGCGACGTTATGGCGTTCGCCGACGTCGGCCTTCAAATCGTACAGCTCGAGAGCTTTCTTAGTGCCGCTGCGCACCGCTTTCCAGTCGCCGAAACGCACAGCTTGAATGAACGGTCCCTCGTGCAGTTCCCAGTAGAAATAATCCCGCTGCGGCGCGTGACCACCCTTGAGCATTTCAACCAAGGAAAGTCCGTCGGGCTGAAAACCTTGGGGCAGTTCGGCTCCGGCTAGCTCGGCAGCCGTCGGCAGAAAGTCCCAAAACGCCCAAGGCTCGTCGGAGACTTTGCCCGCCGGTACGACGCCTGGCCAACGAGCGATTGCGGCCTGCCGCAAACCACCTTCGTACATGCCCCGTTTGAAGCCGCGCAATTTGCCTCCCATCGACTGGTCGAAGCGCCGCCCCAGTTCCGACTTTTCATCGAACGACGATCCATTGTCGCCGGCGACAATTACTAGCGTCTTGTCATCCAGTCCCAGATCTTTCAGCGTCGAGAGCACGCGTCCGACGTCGGAATCCAGCCGCGTGACCTGGGCAGCGTACGCTTTCTGCTGCGGCGTCCAGTCGGTCTGCTCGTAGATGCCAAGCGAATCGATCTCGTGGCGGCCGTGGGGCAGCGTGATCGCGTAGAACAAAAAGAACGGTTGATCTTTGTGGGCACGTAACCACTGCTCGGCATCGCTTTCGATCAATTCCTGCGCATAGGTTTGACCTTCTTTGACGCCGTCGTTGCCCGGCAACTCGATCCGCTGGTCGTCGCGGTACAGGTACGTCGGGAAGTACGAGTGCGCATGACGCTGGCAGTTGTATCCGAAGAAATGATCGAAGCCCTTTTTCAAGGGGCTGCCGCTGGTGTCGAACATGCCCATGCCCCACTTGCCGACACAGGCCGTCGCGTAGCCGGAGCGCTTCAGAATCTGAGCGACCGTGACGGTGCTCTCGGGCAACGGCAACTGCCCTTCACCAGGAGCGATTTCCCAGTTGGCTCTCACCGGCGAATGCCCGGTGTGCAAACCAGTCATCAACGAGGTTCGCGACGGCGCGCAAACCGACGTCCCGCAGTACGCCTGGGTAAATCGCAGACCCTCGCGAGCCATCTGGTCAAGATGAGGCGTCTTGATCAGCTTTTGACCGTAGCAGCCCAAGTCTCCTTGAGCCAAATCGTCGCTCAGAATGAACACGATGTTCGGTCGCGGTGCCGGATCAGCCGCTGTCGTCGGGCTGCCGAGGCTACCGACCAGAGAGAGCGCCGCGGCGGCCATCGCAAGACAACGGGCCGCAATCTGCCCGCCTGGTAAGTGAACCTGTTTGAGAGCCATAAGAAAAATCCTTTCGCTCGGGAGGTGGGAGCCATTCATCATAGCGGTTCGCGCGCGCTCATAAGCGCGCTGGCCAGCGGACCGTTCGGTGGGAGGGCTCGGCCATGTTCGCTGTTGCGCAAGGGGCAACTTCAGGGGCTGCCCCTCCGCTTCTGTCGCGCGCGGCTGCGCGTCGCTAGCATTTGCGAGCGGGCTGTGAAAGTTTGCCGCCTGGGTGATTTTTGCCGCTTAGGTTGGATTTGCGGTGAGGTGCTTGCCGATCCAAACAAAGCCGCCCAAGGTTCGTTTTCTGGAATACGTCATCGCAATGCTAGCTGTACGTGAAGACCGATGCAAACGCTCCGTCCGCTGGCAGCCGCGGCTGGCCGCGCTGCACGTGGCGCTGGGGCTGCTCGCTAGCGGCTGTGCGTCCTCTCACATCCAATGGCCACAGCCTTATGATGCTGACGGTCCTCAGGGCCAGAGTATGTCGCTCTCCGACCGGTCCGGCATTGCCGAGCGACTGAGTGACGCCGCACCTGCCCACGAGGCGGCTCCACCGCCGCCGCTAGTCGAGCCGGAACTTTCCCGATCGCCGCTCGCACCGCCGCCTACGCCTACGTCTACGTCTACGCAAAAGCCGCAGCAACGCTCGCGCGACGGTTCGCTCTCGGCCAACAAATCCTCGCGGCATGGAACCGGCCAGTCGCAGCCCCAGTCCCAATCGCAGAGCCATCAGTCACAGTTGCAGTCACAGGGCCAGTCCCGATCGCCGAGCCAGCGTGCGGGCGTGACGCGCCGGATCGCGTCGGCACATGACGCGGTGGCTCTGGCAGCGTACACCCAAGCCGAAGAAGTCTCGCCGCCGGTCGAGCCGTTGCCACTGAATGATCTGCCGCAGGGCACTGCCGTGCGCGACGATTTGCCTGAAGAGCTGCCGCGGCAGCGACCGCCAGCGATGGCGCCGATTGAACCGGCGCCGATCGAGCCGGCGCCGATCGAGAGGCAGCCGGGTAGCGATGGTTGGCTGCGTTTGCCACCGGCCGGGGCTGGGCAGGACAGCGTGAAGATCTCGACGGCCGACGATCTGATTTCGCTCACCGCTCGCGATGCTCCGCTGAGCAGCGTGTTGGCTTTGATTGCCGAGCAGCATGGTTTGAACGTGGTCACGGGTGCCGATGTCAACGAACAAATCTCGGTCAGTATCGCCGATGCGCACTTGGAAGACGTGCTGGACGCGATTCTGGCGACTAATGGCTACGCTTGGACGCGTAACAAGAACATCATCATCGTGTCGAAGATTTCTAACGAGACGAAATCGTCTCCGGTCGTTCAAGGGCGGAGCGTGGAAGTGTTCTCGCTCAACTATGTTTCCGCCACCGATGTCGAAAAGGTAGTCCAAGGGCTGATCTCACCGGTCGGCCAGGTCTTTACGACGCAATCGATGCCGACCGATCATCGCCGGACACAAGAGCAATTGGTCGTCGAAGACATGCCGGAGTATCTGCAGCGGATCGCGCAGTATGTGGCGCAGGCCGACATGCCACCGCGCCAGGTTCAACTGGAGGCCCACGTGCTGCAAGTGACGCTGAAAGACAATTGCCGCCACGGGGTGAATTTTCAAGAGATCCTGCACGTCGCCAATTCGGACGTGACGTTCAGCACCGTTGGCCTGGCCTCATCGACGGCGCCGACCTCGATGTTGCGTCTGGACGGAGCCGATTTGGATAGTCTGCTCGAAGCTTTGAAGTCAACCACCGATGCCAAGACGCTGGCTTCGCCGAAGGTTACGGTGCTGAACAATCAAGAGGCTCGCATGCAGGTCGGCGGCAAGATCGGATATCTCTTGTCGACGACCACGCAAACCAGCACGCTTCAGAGCGTCAACTTTCTCGACGTCGGCGTGATTCTGTCGGTGCTGCCTTCGATTACCGCCGATGGACAAGTCGTCGTAAGAGTTTCACCCGAAGTGTCGACCGGGCGCATCAACCCGACAACGCAACTGCCCGAAAGCGAAACAACTCAAGTCGAAACTCAGGTGCTTCTGGCCGATGGCGAAGCGATCGTCATCGGTG
>JBQCJB010000537.1:0-15556 GCA_051953155.1 Aureliella sp.
GTGCCCGTACAGTTGGAGGACGGCAATACGGCTGTCGTGCCCATCCAGCAATTCGATGTCCGCTCGCTGGGCTCGTTCTACTAGACGAATTGGTTCGGCGGTCGCCGCGCGATCCGGCTCGGTGCGCCGCCGAGAACGGCATCATCAATCCACTCACCTTGCAAACGGAGTTGAACCATGAGGACTTGCAAACGCACTTTCTTGACGACGCTTTTGGTGGCCTGCTCTAGCGCCCCAGTAGGGCTGGCAGCCCATGACGATCCGCCCGCCGGCGCGGGCGAAGCGCCATTGAAAGTCATCGTTGGTGCCACGGATGAGGACGCGCAAGAGCCGACGCGATCCGAAGAGGAGGTTGTGCGTGCTCGCGAGCCATCCGAGTCTGAGGATCGACAGCCGTCGGCTTGGCTGGGACTATCGCTCAAGACGGTGGACGGAGACCTGGCGACTCATCTCGGGACCACGGAAGGCGTGCTCGTGCAAGCCGTGTTGCCCGGCAGTCCAGCTGCCGCGGCCAACCTGCATGCCGGTGACATCATCATTCGCTTCAACGGCGAGAAGATTAGCGGCCCACAGGCACTGAAAGAAGCTTTGGTCCGGTTCGCGAAGGAGCGGGCCGAAACGGGCGAGGCAGCCAAGGATAATAAGAAATCGACCGACAGCGACGAAAGTGCGCGAGTCAAACTCACAGTCCTGCGGCACGGCCAAGAGCTCGAACTGACCGCTCGGCCGGGCAATCCGCCAGCAGACGCCGCGCCCCGCTTGCAGATCGCCGAGACCGAGGCGAATCAAGAGGAGATGAGCGACATTTTGAAGGACCTGCAGGCCCAAGGTTCCGCCAAAGTGTTACGGTTCGGGCCGCCGGTGTCCGTCGATGGCCGGCAGCTGTTCGCGCCGCAGCGACACGATGTTCGCGTTTACGCTTTGCTCTTCAAAGACAAGGACGGCACAACCACGGAGGTGCGTATCGAGCGGGTCGACGGCGCGCCGGCGACGATCACCGTCAAGGAAGGTGACTCGACTCGGCAGATCACCGAAGCCGAAATTGACCAGTTGCCGGAAAAGCTTCGCCAGCGGGTGGGCGACGCCCTCCAAGCTGCAGCGTCGGCCGGCGCGGCGCATCAACAGGCTGAGGCCGACGAGAAACATGCCCTTCGCGAGAAGATCATGGAGGAGGTTCGCGAAAACATGCGCAAGAACGCGCAGCTGCATGACCAGTTGCGGCACCTGGAGCACGGCTCGCGCCTCCGCGTCGTCGGGCCGGAGGAAGCTGATGACCTCAGCCGCGCAGCCGAAGAACTGGCTGGCAAATTTCGCGACCTGGCCGAGGAGGCGGCTCGCCGCGGCGCCAAAACCGTCCAGGATTTTGCAGCTATGCCCGAGCAGATCAAGCAGCTCCGCGCCCAGGTCGACGAGCTGAAAGCGGAAATTGCCGAGCTGAAAGCCCACCTGAAAAAGCATTCTCAGCCGTAGAATTTCCCTAGCGGCGGCGCCCGCCCAGCCGCTAAACTCCCGCTCGGCTTCCGGCCGCTGGGATAGCGAAGATCGCATGGACTGGGGCAGGCGTGGATTTTTTCTCAACGTGGCAAGTCGAATCGAACCCCGACGAGGCGGCCCAAGCAGCTTCGCCTGGGCTTGCGCCCAGGTCCCGGCAGCTAGCGGACTTGACCGATTCTTCGGTCGGCTATGGCAAGCAAGTTTTTTGGGGCGTGTTCGAAGCGGCTCGCAAGTGGCACGCTGACGACGCCAGCGCGATGGCCGCAGGCGTCGCCTACTATCTCGCTCTGTCTTTGTTCCCGGCATTGCTGCTGCTGACGGCCGGTCTGGGGTTAGTCCTGCGGTTCACGCGGCTGGGGCACGACGCCGAGCGCCAGATTCTGTCGGTGGTGGCCGAGCACTGCTCGCCGACGCTCGAGCAGCAGGCGCGCGAGGTCCTGTCGCAACTCCGCGAGCACTCGCTAGTCGGCGGCCCATGCGGACTGGCCGCTGCGCTGCTGGCAGCGATCGGTGTCTTCTACCGGTTCGAACGCGCGTTCGACCGCATTTGGAAAGTCCACGGGCCGGACGATGCGAATTGGCGGGCCGCTTGTGTGAGGATCGTGCGCCAACGGCTCT
Organism: Aureliella sp.; assembly: GCA_051953155.1. Classification (GTDB taxonomy): domain Bacteria; phylum Planctomycetota; class Planctomycetia; order Pirellulales; family Pirellulaceae; genus Aureliella. The sequence goes on from JBQCJB010000537.1 coordinate 2,113, forward strand.
CTGCCTGCTTGTTGCTGGCCTCGGTCGGATTGGCGATCATCGTCATTCTGCTGGCCAACGTGGCGGTCGGGTTCGTGCACGCCTGGATGGCTCGCTTGCACTTGCCGGGCACGCTGGCGATTACGGCGGTCGACGCCTGCGCGACTCTCCTGCTCAATGCGGCTGTCTTCGGCATGCTTTATCGTTGGTTGCCCAAACGCAGGATCGCGTTCAGCGACGCTTTTCGAGGCGGGTTGTTGGCAGCGATCGTTTGGGAAGCGGGCAGGCAATTGCTAGGCGCCGTGTTGATCGGGGTACGTTACACGACGGCCTACGGAGCAATCGGATCGTTCATCGCCATGCTGCTGTGGTGCTATTGGGGCGTGTCGATCATTTTCTTCGGAGCTGAATACGCGCAGGTCATTTCCGATCGCCGTCGCAGTGCCAACGCTCGAGAGCCACGACCACGCGCGGCGTCGGCAAACAGTTCAGTTGAGCCAGTTCAATCTCCCCTGCCCTGCCCTACCGTCCCGAGGCGAGCTGCCTGAAAACTCAACTGAAGCGGTGAACCGATTCAGCGTGTGCTGCCGTTGGGTGGTCCCACGGGTTCCGGATCGAGAAGCTCTCGAATCGCGCGGCGGCCGCTGGGCAGCTGCGCATAGACGGTCAGTTTGCGGATCGGCACGCTGGTCGGGCGATACGCCTGGTTGCCCGAGGTGCGAAAGAACGCCAGCGGCACGCGAAAGTCCCCCCCGCCTCCAGTGGTTCTGGGCTGTAGAAGTAGAACTGGCTATTGATGCCCATCGACAGATTGGTCCAGCTTTCGTCGGTCGGATTGTGGATGTGAACGCCCGGCATTACCCGCACATCGGCGGACCCGTCCGGCGGCCAGGAAACTGGTTCGAGCGTGACTTCCGCAGCTAGTTCAGGCTCAGGCTTGGAGGGCACAGCCCACCAAACGGTCGCCGCCAGCAGCAGCGGCACCAGCGTGACAGCGATCAGGCTCACGGTCAGCCAACGGGGAGAAAGTTGCGGCACTGGCGGCCGCGCGACAGAGCTTTGTGAATCGAGCTCCTGCGGCTGCGTGGTCTGTCTGGTCAAATCGAAGTCGCCTGCGATCAAAAAAACTTGGTGGGCCGCGCCGGCAGCATTCTTTCTCTTCCAGCCGCTCTATCTTCTAGCAGCTTTGCTTGGCCAAGCCGGCAAACGTGCATTATTGCATATGCGGCGCGAAAAACCGAAACTGAAGGCAGCTTCCTCCCCCACCTTACAAGGAGTCTTCGATGGCCCTGCCCAATCGCCGCCGATTCGTGACCCATTCGTCTATAGCCGCTGCTGGTTTGGCAAGCGCTGTGGGCTGGCCCTCCGGTGGAACGCTCGGCTTGCCCAGTCTTTCGGCCGAGGACGTGAACCTCGATGACAAGACGGTGCGTTTCGGCGAAGAGATTGAACCGCTGGTGCGAATGATCGAAGACACGCCGCGCGGCGAGGTCGTCGAAAAAGTTTTGGGCGAGATCAAGTCGGGGCGAACCTATCGCGAACTGCTGGCTGCCATGTTCCTGGCAGGTATCCGCAATGTGCAGCCGCGTCCGTCGGTAGGTTTCAAGTTTCACTGTGTGCTGGTCGTGTATGCGACGCATCAAGCAAGCATGGCGGCCAGCGATCGCGAGCGATGGCTGCCGCTGCTGTGGGCGATCGATAACTTCAAAGGCGCGCAGGCGACCGACGTCCGCGAAGGCAACTGGACGATGGCCAAAGTCGACGAGAGCCGGCTGCCATCGGCTGAGAAGGCGCTTTCATCTCTCGAGGCGGCCCTCGAAGGCTGGGACGTCGAAGCGGCCGATGCGGCGGCTGCAGCGGCCGCTCGGACCGCTTCGCGAGCACAGCTGCTGAGCGTGCTGGCTCGATATGCGAGCCGCGATTTTCGCAGTATCGGCCACAAAGCGATCTACGTTGCCGCAGCGTTCCGGGCGCTCGACGTCATCGGCTGGGAACATGTCGAGCCCATTACCCGCTCGCTGACCTACGCGATTCTCAATCACCAAGGCGACGAGAGCCCCGACAAACACGACTATGCAGTCGACCGCGCCGGACGCGAGAACTGGCGACTGGTTCGCGACTGGTCGAGCCCTTGGAACGTCGGCAAAGTCGACTCAGGCACCACCCTGGAAACGCTCAAAATGCTCCGCCAGGCCGAACCGGTCCCGGCCGCAAAAGCCGCTCTCGACTTGATTGTCGGCGGCGCGCATCCCCGAGCCGTGAGCGACGGGATCGAACTGGCCGCTGCCGAACTGGTTATGCGCCAGCCCGGCATCGTGCCCCTGCATGCCGTTACCACGACCAATGCCATGCAGTACCTGGCTGCCAGCGTCGGGAACGAGCGGCTGCGAAAGTGGCTGCTGCTGCAAAACGTCTCCTTCCTCAGCCACTTCGCCGAGGCAGCCACCGGCCGTGGCAAACTGGCCGACGCCGACATTACACAGCTGGCTGCCAGCGAAGATGCGGCTCCCTCGGTGGATGATGTTTTCAATAAGATGTCCGGCAATCGCAAGCAAGCTGCCTCGGCAATCTTGCGCCTGGCCCAGGACCCAGCTTCGGCCCACGAGATCGTGCGCGTCGCGCGGCATATGATCTTCCTCAAAGGCAACGACGCGCACGATTACAAGTTCAGTTCGGCGGCGCTGGAAGATTTTGAACTCGTCAGCCCCAAGTGGCGCCCCTATTACCTGGCTGGCTGCAGCCATCTGTTCCGAACCGGCAGCGACAAAGACAGCGCTCTGGCAACGCGTGTTTTGGCCTCCGCCTAAGTCGCAGCGCCCCGGGGCAAACGCGACTGCCGCTGCGAATGCGCCCCGTCGCAGCGGCGGCACTGCGCCCGACTCTCAATCGTTCGCGGCCAGGATGACTCGGTCCTGCTCGCTGCATTGCCAGATTGCGCGACTGCGCACGTCCATGGCGGTCAACCGCCCTCCCAAACCGCAGCCGGTGTCGAGGCAGCGCAAAAAGCCATAATCGACGACGCGGCCAGCGAGATTGGCGCTGTGCCCGACGATGGCAGTCTTGCCCGACATGTGCGGCTGCGGTGGCATTTCATTCAGGCTCAGCCAACGGAGCGCCGCTGCCGTCTGGTCGGCCAGCGGCAAGTCGGGCACATAGTTGGCATGCGTAAAGAAATAGTCTTCGCACTCCCACCAGGAGAGCGCCTCGCTCAGAAAACGCCAATGCGCGTCCGGAATGTCCTCGAACCTTGCCGCCGGAGCGGATCTCGAACTGTAGGAAGCCAAGGTCGCCTCGCCTCCCATCGCCAACCACCGTCCCCGCGCCAATTCGTCAAAGCGTGCCGCCAGCATCTCCTCCTCGTGGTTGCCGAGAATGGTTACCAGCTGAGTTTGTCGCCCGAGGTCGATCAGCCGCTCGACGACTTGCCGCGACGCAGGACCTCGATTGACGAAGTCGCCGAGCACCACCAGGAAATCCGCCGGACCGGGCTGCAGCACGTCCAGCAGCGCTTCCAGGGGTACCACGCAGCCATGTATATCGCCAATGGCTAGCAATCGCTCCGGTCGGGGCGAGAGCCGCTCTTGTCTTGGGAAGCTAGCCGTCATTGGGAGGCAGACACTCGTGAAGGCAGACGCTCTGTAAGTGAAGAAAAGCTACTTCCGTCAGTGAAGGCTAGCTGTCTAAGAGTGTGGTTTCAGCCCTTGAGGGGTGCAATCGGCAACTGCGCGGCGGCAAGACGGGTTACCCAGCTTGCCAAAGAGTCACCATAGCTGTGGAACTTTTGCCAGTAGTGCGGACTCCAAGGGCTCTGTCAGCCTCAACTGCGCGGTTTTGGAGGTCTGGCCTACGGGTGGGGGCGCCACTGAGGTGGATTATAGCTGGCTGTCCTCGGTTCTGGTTGTGATGGCAATTGCCGTTCCAACGAGCGCGAGCCGTCCTGGCGGCCGCTCGCGTTTCGTTGCAAACCACCCAGGCCCGATTAAAATCCAAACGGTGAGGCTCTCATTTTGCCTATTTACCCCAGATTCTCGCTTAGGGTCAGTGATGTCGACGGCGAGGGGCGTCTGGGTTCCATTCGGACTATTCGGTTCGCTGTGCTTCCAGCGCTCCTGCAAGAGGTTGATTCATGGCCATTGGCGGTTCCGGTAAAGTAGCACGTTCGACCCGTAACAGCTTGGCACGCAAGCGGTTGCACAAGCAGCTGGCGGCGCGGCGCATGCTTCTCGAGGCGCTCGAAGGGCGGCAGTTGATGGCGGTCGGGCCGCAGCTGTTGGGCATCCAACCGAACGAAGGAACGCTGCTGGTCGATGGCCAAATTCGCAATACGGCTCCGAACGAACTGGTTTTTCGATTCGATGACCGCATCGGCCTGGACAGTACGACGCTCGATGGCCTGCGGCTGATTCGCAGCGGCACCGACGGCGAATTCGAGCGGGCGAGCATGGCCACCGACCTGGGCTCCAACGGGCAGGTCTTGGTCGAGTTCTATGCCACCGAGCCGGGCCAGGTCGGCAACGGCATTCAGATCCAGTTCACGCAAGCCAATCGCGGCGACACGCGCGCCCCGGTAGTGACCGTCAGCGGCCGCACCGTCAATGTCGAGGTCAACTCCAATCCGGCTTTGGAGACGCGCGTCGAGGATTTGCTGCGCGCCTTCGACTCCAGCCAGCCCAGCACGGTGACCAATCTGGTCTACGGCTTGCGCCTGCGTGGCTCGACGACGACGCCCATCGGCCGGACGGTGAACACCGCCGCGCCGATCGTGCTCAGCGGCGCCAATTCGGCGAAGTTGACGACCGACTTTGGTACGGGTGCCAACCTGCAAGTTCGCCTCAGTGCGAAGGACAGCGGCGCTTCGGGATTGGGGCTGCAGGTCAATGTGACGACCCGCGATCGCGGCGGTCCGGGTTCGCCGATCGTGACCGTAGATGGCAAGGTCGTCTCGATCGAATTGAACAGCAATTCGCGATACGCGTCGACGGTGACTGACTTCGTCAACGCGCTCAACACGGATCCGGTGGCCAACTCGCTGATCGAGGCTACGTTGGTCAGCGGTTCCGGAGCCACGCGTCTGGGCACGCTGCCGGCCACCTACTCGCCGCTGGTTCTAGGCGGGGTCACCGACGTCGAAATCATTCCGGCATATGTCGGTCTGGGGGACACCAGCCGCGAAGTCATCATGCGTTTCGGCGAAGCCCTGCCCGACGACAAGTACCGGATCGAGATTCTCGGTCGCGGCCAGCGGGCTCTGCTAAACCTCAACGGTCAACCTTTCAACGATGGCGTCGACAAGTCGATTGCTTTCGAGCTCGAGCTCGGTGCGAAGATCGAGTCGGTAGTGCCCCAGCCGGTCGAGCGGAATTCTTCCGGCCAACTGGTTCAGGCCACCAACCGGATCGACATTTACTTCAACAACGACGACTTGATCAGCACCGGTCAGATCCGGACGGTCAACGGTCTGACCCTCGACCAGTTGCGAGCGCAGCGACCGGTCCTCTTTTTCCAGAACAGCGACATCATTATCGGCTTGAACGGTCAGGCGTTCACTCCCGATGCGTTGAACGCTTCGTTTTATCAGCTCTATCATCTCAATAAAACGCTCAGCAACACGGACGACACGCGGATCCTGCCGACGGCCGTGCGGTACTATCCCGATGCGGACCGGGTGACGCTGACGTTCTCGCGAGCCTTGGACGACCTGGTCAATCCCGGCACCAACGCACCGCTCGCGCGGGGCGAATTGCGGCTGCGCGTCGGCACCAACGAAGACCAGCCGTTGCCGCCGGTCTCCTACACTCCGACCGGTGATGCGGCGGATAGCTTCGGCAGTGCCGACAATCTCGGCACGATCTGGAAGCCCGGTATGAGCGGCGCTTCGCAGTCGGTATTGATCAATTCCGAGATCCGCAACACAACGCCATTTGAGCTGGATTTCCCAGGCGGCAGCGACGAGATCGGTGGGCGCTATAACCGCATGCAGGATCACCTGCGCCGCAACGCCGACGGCACGCTGGTTACCGCCGATAGCGAAGACGGCACGGCGGTCGTGTATTACAACTTCCAGACTCAGCTCGGCCGCTTTACCGGGACGACGCTGCTCAATTCGATCACCGATCAGCAAAAGCAACGGGCTCGCGAAGTTCTCTCGCTGTACGAGCGCTATCTCGGCGTCCGCTTTGTCGAAACTGAAAGCACTGGACTAACGATTGCTGTCGGCGATACCCGCGCGGTATCTCCATTCCAGGAGACCAGCGGAACACCGCCGTTTGGTTCGACCATTCCGGGCGTGGTCACGCTCAACGGCGCCGGCGGCGAGTATTTGGAGTCGGGATATTTGGCCACCGGCCAGCTCGCGACGGTTCTCGATTCGCAAGACTTCGGGGTTTCGACCGGTAACGAGTTCGGTGGCATTTTCAGTCGCGCGGTCATGCAAGGCATCGGCAATCTGCTAGGCCTGGGCAACACCGACGATCTGGCTGGCTTTACGACACAAGCGTTCAACTCGGTGCTGGCCCCGGGTGTCGGCACGGAGATCGTCCTGCCGGGCGACGCGGAGATCGTGCACGGCCAGTATCTGTACCGCCCCGACAGCAAGGACATCGACCTTTATCAATTCCAGTTGCCCGCGGCGGGGCGATTGTCGATCGAAGCGTTTGCCGAGCGAATGAGCCAGGCTAGCATGCTCGACTCGCAGATTCGCCTCTACCAACAGCAGCCCGATGGCACCTGGGCCGAGGTCGCGGCTAACGACGACTATTTCAGCGATGATTCATTCCTCGGGTTGGACCTGGAGGCCGGCAACTATATCGTCGGCGTCAGCGCCAGTGGCAACAACCAATACGATCCCAACATCGCCGATTCCGGCTTGGGCGGGCGGTCGCAAGGGGCGTATCAACTCCGCATGGACTTCCATGCCAAAGCGACCAACGTCTTCAAAGATGCGGATTCGACGCCGACGGCGCTCGACGGCGATGGCGACGGCAAGCCGGGTGGAGTTTTTGATTTTTGGTTCCGCCCCTCCGGCGCAGCCAACACCAAGTTCGTCGACAAGTCGGTCGCCGTCAGCGGCAATGGTACGCTCGCCGCGCCGTTCAAGAATATCAAGGACGCGCTCGCCGCAGCCGTGCCGGGTGACGTCGTGCGGATCGTCGGCAACGGCGGCGCCGATGGCAAACTGAACACGGTTGCCGACAATCTGGCTTACGAGATCGGCTTCAATACGGTCGGCCAGGCTCTGCCCGACGGCACGTCGCTGGATGTGCCCAAGGACGTGAGTGTCTTTATCGATGCCGGCGCGGTTCTCAAACTTCGCCGATCGCGAATTGGCGTCGGCAGCACGTCGGCCAGCGTCGATCGCAGCGGCGGCTCGCTGATGGTTCTCGGAACGCCGGTGCTGGTCGACAGCACGGGCGCGGTGCTGAAGAATTCCAGCGGTGTTGCCTCGTCTGGCAACGTGTACTTTACGTCGGTCAGCGATACGACGCTGGGCAAAGGTTTGAGCCCGGCGGTCAACGGCACGACGCCTCTGGCCGGCGACTGGGGCGGCTTGGACTTCCGCAGCCGCATCGACAGCCAGGATGAAACACGCAGGAACTACGAACGGCTCGGCCAGTTCGTCAACTGGGTCAGCCATGCCGATGTGCGCTACGGTGGCGGCCAGGTCGTCGTCGATGGTGTTTCGCAAGTCGTCACGCCAATCCAGATGGTCGACGCACGCCCGGGGATCGTTTTCAGCCGCATTACCAGCAGCGCCGACGCGGCGATGAGCGCGACGCCGAACAGCTTCCGCGAGTCGAATTTCCACACGCCCGATGAACAGCGCGGCGGACTCTTTGCGACCGATTACGACCGCGTCGGTCCCGAGATTCACGGCAACACAGTTACCGGCAATTCGGTCAACGGTTTGCAGGTTCGCGCTCGAACCAATGGCGGTGCCCTGGAAGCAATGACCGTCGCCGGCCGGTTCGACGACACCGATATCGTGCACGTCATTCCCGAGAACCTGCAGGTTGCTGGCACCGCGGGTGGCTTCATCGCCGACGTCAATGCACCGCCGACAACCATTGTGACGCTGACGGTTCAGTCGGGCGGAACTCTGCCGGTGGGCACTTACAACTACCGCATCACCTATGTCGACGCCAGCGGCAACGAAAGCCCCGCTTCCAATCCGACGCAATCGGTGAACGTGCTAGCCGCCAATTCGTCGATCGTTCTACAAAATCTCCCACCGGTGCGCACTGGCAGCGTGTATGTCGCTCGGCGGCTGTACCGCAGCGATGCGACCGGAGGCGGCACCTACACGTTGGTGCGCGAGCTGAACTCCAGCAGCACCACGATCGTCGACACCGGCACCTCGCTCGGTTCGACGCTCAACCCCAACGCACCGGTCGTCTCGGGCGTGACGCTCACTCCGTTTTTCTTCTCCGGTACTCTGCCGTCGGGAACTTATAACTATCGCATGACGTTTGTCGACGCTTCGGGTAACGAGCTATCCGCCTCGCTGCCCACCGTGTCGACGACTGCGACCGGCAGTTCCTCGGCGATCTTCTTGCAGAACCTGCCATCGGCCCCGGCCGGCTACTCCGGTCGTCGGCTCTACCGCAGCGATTCGCAAGGTGGAGGCCCTTATCGCCTGGTTCAAACGCTAGGCCCCAGCGGCAGCAGTTTCTTCGACACCGGCAGCTCGATCGGCTCGATTCTGAGGGAAGACGCGGTTCCGGTTCGCTCGCGATTGGATGCCAGCCTGGTGATCGATCCAGGCACGGTCGTCAAGTTGCAGGGCTCGCGGATCGATGTCCAGTTCGGCGCGCAGTTGATCGCCGAAGGCACGCCGGATCGACCGGTCGTGTTCACCTCGACCAGCGATAACCGTTACGGGGCTGGTGGTACTTTCGCCACGACAGCCTCGAACGAAGTCGCGGCCGTCGGGAACTGGGGCGGTATCTACGTCGGTCCGACCTCGTCGGCTAGCTTGGATCACGCGGTCGTCTCCTACGGTGGTGGCACGACGCGCATCGAAGGTGGTTTTGCCGATTTCAACGCGCTTGAAGTGCACCAGGGCGATCTGCGGGTGGCGCATTCGCGGTTCGAGAACAACGCGGCTGGCAGCCTCACGACGACCGATGCCGATCGCGGCGGACGCGGTGATAACGCCAGCGGCGTGATCTTTGTACGCGGTGCACAGCCGGTGATCGTCGACAACACGATCTATAACAATCGGGCAGCCGCGATCAGCATCAATGTCAGCGCGCTCAATAGCAACGCGGTTTCTGACTGGGGCCGCAGCACGGGCGCTCTCGAACGCGCCAGCGAACGGATCGACAATCAAGGGCCGCTGGTTGAAGGCAACCTCTTGGACGCCAACGCGGCCAACGGCATGCTCGTTCGCGGCGGCGTGCTGACGACAGAAGGCGTTTGGGACGATACCGATATCGTTCACGTCGTCGAATCGCGGATCGAAGTTCCCGACTTCCACACCTACGGCGGCTTGCGGCTGCAGAGCAGCCCGACGCAGAGCCTGGTTGTCAAACTGCTCTCCGACGAAGGTTCGGTCGCCGGTCTGACGGCCACTGGTAGCAAACTGGACAACGCGGATCACATCGGCGGTTCGGTTCAGTTGGTCGGCACGCCGGGCAACCCGGTGATCATGACCTCGCTCATGGATTGCTCGGTTGGCGTCGGCTTTACGCCCGACGGTCGCCCGCAGCGAGACACGCTGAGCTTGGGAGCTTGCCAGTCGAAGGTCGACGTCGCTCCCTTTGTCGACATCGTCGTCGTGATGGACGACTCGGCCTCGATGGGATTTGCCCAACAGTTTTCCGGTCAGTTGATGCAGGACATCGACGCTGCCTTGGTCGCCGCCGGCATCGGCACAGCGGCTCAGGGTGGCAACCAGTTCGGTTTGTTGACTTATGGCGGCTTGACGACGGAAACAGTTCCGGCGGCGATGCCGGTCGGCCAGAACAATGCCCTGTTCGGCACATCGGTCGAGTACGCCACGGCGGTCAACCAGTTGCAAGCGTTCGGTGCGATCGAGGACGGCTATCTGGCGATCGAGACCGCGCTGGATACCTATCAGTTCCGGCCGCAAGCCGAGAAGTATGTCCTGCTGGTGACCAACGAAGACCGCGACATCGTCGACGGCAGCAAGACGTACGATTCGGTCCTGGCCAAGTTGAAAGCCAACGACGTTACGCTCGACAGCATCGTCTGGGCGGATTTCGCTGACAAGACCGGGGCGACCGCCTTGGCCCTCGACGCTCAGGGCAACGCCTATTCCGAAGACGGATTCGGTGGCTATATCGTTTCGCCCAATGGCACCGTGTCCAGCCGCTTTGACACGACGGTTCAGGATTATGTGAACCTGACGCATGCGACCAACGGCATCTCGGGCGACATCTTCCAGATCCAGGTCGGAGGAACGACCGCGACCAGCTTCGGAAACGTGATGGTCAATTCGCTGGTCGCACAGGCCGGCGGAAACTTGAACCTGCCCAAGCCGGGCGATTGGAACAGCGTGCTGATCGGCCAGAACAGCAACGATCGCAACGTCGCCACGGTCACCGAACTGGAATCGCCGCAGGCCAAGTCGCCAGGCTCCAACGGCAAGCCGGAGTCGGGCGAGTTCCTTGGCGATCTAGCGCCGGACCTGAAGACGAGCGACGAGACGCGTCGGCTGGGCTATCAGATCCAAGGCGTGATCTCGGAACCAGGAGATGTCGACGTCTATAGCTTCCGCGGTGTGGCCGGTTCGGAAGTCTGGCTGGATATCGATCGCACGCTCAACTCGCTCGACACGGTTGTGGAACTGGTCGATGCCACCGGCCGCATCCTGGCTTTGTCGGACAACTCGCTGGCGGAAGAAGCTGATCCCTCCCTGCTCTACGCCGCCGATGACATGCCGTCGGAGTCGGTGCATTCGCTGCGCAAGAGCACGCCGGAACTGTACTTGCAAAGTGCGACCGGCGCCCCGAAGGATCTGTACAGCACCAATCCGCGCGATGCAGGCTTGCGCGTCGTCCTGCCGGGCGAGCCAGGCTCGAACGTGCTGTATCACGTCCGCGTCCGCAGCAGCAACTTGCGCCAAGGCGATCCAGCATCGCGGCTGCTCGATCCAGCCCTGGTTACCGCCGGGCTGACGCGTGGTGCGTACCAGCTGCAACTGCGGCTGCGTGAAGAAGACGAAGTGCCCGGTTCGAGCGTCACCTACGCCGACTTGCGCTTCGCCACCAACGGCATTGAAATCGTCGGTATGCCGGGTCACTCGCCGCTGCTGGGCGAAACGGGCGAATCGACTTCCCCGAACGATACGCAGGGTCAGGCCCAGCCTGTTGGTAACATCCTGACGACGGATAAGCAGGCTTTGAGCATCGCCGGCACGCTCGACTCGCGCACCGACGTCGATTGGTACTCGTTCAACATCGATTACACGGCGATTCGCCCGACCGGCTTGCGCGAGTACTTCGCGACCGTCTTCGATGTCGACTACGCCGACGGCATTGGTCGCCCCGACTTGTCGCTCTACCTGTTCGACGCCAATGGACGGCTGGTAGTTTCGGGATTGGGTAGCAATCTGGTCGACGACCAGGCCGCTGGCCTGGCCGGCGCCGGCAGTGCTGATTTGTCGCGCGGCTCGTCCGGTTCGCTCGATCCGTACATCGGCTCCTATGAACTGCCGGCCGGTCAGTACTACCTGGCCGTAACCAACAGCGACAACGTACCACGCGTGCTCGAGTCGTACACCAACGCGACAACCTCAGGAGCGACGGCGGCCATTCGCATGCAGCCAATCGACAGCCTGCAGTTGATCGCCGAGGATCACGTCGAATTTACGGGTGGGTCGACGGCTGTCTCGCCACAAACGCCGGTCCTCTTCCCGCGCAACAACAGCGCGGTGGAATTCAATCTGAGCGATGTCAATCTCTACGTCAGCCAGAACGTCGCCCAGAACGCCACCAACCTGTACATCGTCAACCCGGCTACAGGCCAGGTGGCCAATACGGTCGGCCGGTTTGGTTCGAACGTGCAGGACATCGCCTTCCGCTTTAACGGTGGCCTCCGCGCATTCGACATCTCGCCGCAGTTCCCCAACGCCAACGTCGACCAAGATGGTCTGATGGATTATCTGGATATCAATCCGGGTACCGCAGCCGCGACCGACATCGGCGATTTGGGACTGCAAACGTTCCACGTCGACGGCACAGCGGCCGCTGACAGCAACGACGGTATTTATCCCAACGCAGTTACCTTCGCCAGCATCGGTGGCCAAGAGCGCGGTTTCATCGTTGGCAGCCGCGGTTTCCTGTTCTCGCGGACCAACGTCGGCACGTCGCGGCCGGGCGTCGATTATCTCGAAAACATCATCTATGAATTCGACGAAGGCAACGGTTCGGCCACCAGCAATCCGGCTGCGGACAAGACGGGCGTTTCCACGGGCTTGAACGCCGGTACCGCGGTCCGCGAACGTGGTTACATCGAAACCGGTACGCTCGGCGCGCCGACGACGGGCCTGATCGCTCGCGAGGCGACGCGGGTTGCGACCGACGGAACGACCACCTCGCTCATCCAGGACGGCGATTCCTTCACGCTTCTGGATTCGTCGAACTTTACCGCGACGTTCGAATTCGATTCCGGACCGGAAGTGCTGGTCAACTATGATCCAGCCAACGGCTTCCGAATCACCGACGGCTTGCAGTTCAAGCTCGATGGCGTCGTGTACGAGTTCGACACCGTTCAGGGAACGCCGGGTGTGACCGCCGGCGCGATTCCGGTCAAGATCAACGAACTGGGGTCCTATCGCCAGTTGGTCGACGCAATCGCTCGCAGTGTTGTCGGTGGCGTTCAGGTAACGTCTGAAGGCAATCGCCTGACTTTCGGTGGCGCTTTGATCGGCGACTTTACCCAGCTGCAGAACCAAGGCATCTTCTTCGACCAGGGCAGCTCGGGCAATGTCAGCCCCGGGGCGATCAAGGTCCCGTTCCTGGCGACGGACTCGGCTACGGACATTGCGACGCGTATGACCCTCGCGATCAATTCGTCAGGGATTCCCGGTCTGACGGCCAGCGCTAGTGGGCCAGAGGTTACGATCACCGGCGGAACAGTCGTCGACACCGGTCCGCTCAACGCGGCGGGCGCGCCGGGCGGCACGGTGACGGGCATTGCGGTTATCAACGGGACGATGTACGCCGTCAGCGATGCCGGTGGTCTCTATGTCGTCAATTCACCTACTTCGCTGGCCATCGGCAACGTCGGAACGTACGTCAACAGCGCGTATGACTTGTTGGGCATTCACTTCACCGGTCTGAGCGCCGGTCCAGCTCACCTGCAAAACGGTGCGTTTGCTCAGACGCTGTTCGGTATCGACGACGCAGGTGTCATGTATGCGTTTGATACCTCCGGTCACCTGTTGCCGATTTTCGCCGGCGGTGCAACGAGTGTGGACACCGGTCTGTTCAACGCGAACGGC
>JBQCJB010000538.1:0-12277 GCA_051953155.1 Aureliella sp.
TATTGGCGGAGGCGGCGCAGTCTCGACAGCGGCTGTCGGGCAATCTGCAGGTACAAGCGGCTGCCGAATTGCATCGGACGCTCAGCCGCGCGCTGACCGAGAACCGCGCGGTTGTCATCGATGCCACGCGCGTCGATCAACTGCACACCGCTTGCGCTCAAATTCTTCTAGCTGCCAGACACCGTTTCGGCGATCGGCTGCACTTCGAGTGGGATGCTGGCTCCGACGCAGTCCACTGGCTGGCGGAAGCTGGTCTCTTCAGCCGGCTGGCCGAGCCGCTGAGCGTCTGCGGACAAGATCCCTAGGGCAACGCGCCTCGTCATTGCGCGTGCTCTGAAACTCGATCAGCCGAATTTTCAACGGAGAACATATACGATGCAGCCATCGCCCTTCAACTTCAGCGACCAGGACGACTTCGATTCGATGGTCGACAGCGCGGGCATCGCGGCCAGCCTGGCAGTCATCGACCTGCTGAAAGTGCAACTGAGCGATATCGCTCGCGATGTCGAAACGTCGGTCAACGGCGTGTGCGCCGGATTCCAGGGCATGAGTGCCAGGGCGCGCACCGCTCTGTCGGCGGCGACCGAAACCTTGAACACCAGTGGCGAGGGTGGTGGTTTGCCGGCGTTTGTCCACCGCGTGCGGATGGCGCTGGTCGTCCTGCTGCACCGCGTCCGCACGGCCAACGAATTTTCGAGCGAAATATGCGACCGCATCAACGGCATGCATGACCAGCTGCGAAGTGTCTATGCGCTGGGCGAAAAGATCAACGCCACGTCCAATCGGACGTTCGGCGCGACGCGCGGCACGGGCGAGTCCAGTTTGCTGTCGACTCGTGAACGCGTGCGATTGCTAGCCGAAACGTCGGCCGAAAGCAGTCGCGAAATCTGCGAACTGGTTTCGCAAATCTGCGCGGACATGAAGGACGTCGGCAACCGCGTGCAAGTCCGCCTGGCGGAAGACAACGAGGCCACGGGCAACAGCGAATCGACCGTGCGCTCGATCCTCGATCGTCTGGCCGCCTCGTATGCACAAATGTCCGAGTCGCTCAACAAATCGGCCGCCATGGGCCGTCAGCTCAACAGTGACATCGCCCAGTCGGTGGTCTCGATGCAGTTTCAGGACCGCGTCAACCAGCGCATCGACCACATCATCGAAAGTCTCGACGAGATCGCCAACCAACTTCGTCCGCATTCGCGCTCGGCCAACGCCGAAGCCGCCGCCGAACAAACTCAGGCTGTCATGGATCGACTGGCCAAATCGTACACCATGGACGCCGAGCGGGCCCTGGCCGGCGAACCGTCTGCCAGCCAGACGGCTGAAGGCTCCATCGAACTCTTTTAATCCCTCAGATAACGCCCCAGGAATTTTGACATGTCCAAAACCGTTCTCGTCGTCGATGACTCGTCTTCCATGCGGCAAATGGTGACTTTCACACTGCAGTCGGCGGGTTTTGAAATCGTCGAAGGCTGCAATGGCCGCGATGCTTTGGCCAATAGTGACTCCAAAGCCATCGACCTGGTGATCACCGACCTGAACATGCCCGAGATGGACGGTATCACGCTCATTCGCGAGCTGCGGGCCAAGGAGTCATTCAAGTTCACGCCGATCCTCATGCTGACCACCGAGTCGCAGGCCGGCAAGAAGCAAGAGGGCAAGGAGGCCGGAGCGACCGGTTGGATCGTCAAGCCCTTCAATCCCGAGCAGTTGCTTCAAGTCGTTCAAAAAGTCGTGCGCTAAACTCGGTCGCGCGGCATACCCGGCAGAAGGAAAGTGGAAATGGCGATCGATCTCACGGTATTCCGCGATGCATTCCTGGTCGAAGCGGCTGAGCATCTCGATGCCATGGAAGCCGCGTTGCTGCAATTGGAACATACGCCTGAGGATCAGGAACTGCTGAACACGATTTTCCGCGCCGCCCATACGATCAAAGGTGGCAGCGGGACGTTCGGCATGGACAACGTCACCCGCGTAACGCACACCCTGGAGAGCCTCCTCGACCGGCTCCGCGAAGGACGCATCGGAGCCAGCGAACCACTGGTCGAACTGCTGCTGGCCAGCACCGACGTCATCCATGGGTTGTTGGCTGCGGAAAAGGATGGTTCGCCGCTGCCCGAAAACACGGATGCAATCCTAGCGGCGCTCGAAGCGGCAAATTCCCAGACGCCGACTGCCGCGGCTCAGCCTCGCGCCGCTGACTCTGCCAAGTCCGAGGTTTTATCCGAGGCAACGCTCTACACGATCGAGCTGATCCCGTCGCGCGCGTTTTTCAAATTCGGTCAGGATCCTCTGCTGCTGCTGCGCGAATTGCGGACCTTGGGCGAAATCGAAAACCTGGTCGCCGACGCGTCACGTTTGCCCGACTGGGAAGAACTCGATCCCGAAGACTGCTTCCTCTCATGGAAATTGCAGCTCCGAACCGTAGCCGATGCCACGGCAGTCGCCGACGTATTCATGTTCCTCGACGACCAGAGCCAGCTGAGCATCACTCCCTCGGCCGTGACCGAACCGGCGGCCCAGGCTGTGCCAGCGGCTGCTAACGACATTGTGGCTCATGCAGATCGAGCCGCTGCACCGGCCGTGGAAAACCGGCCGACCGGCGCCGATGCGGGCGGCCAAGCTGCTGTGCCGCGGCAGCGCCGCAATTCCCAACGCCAGGCCGCAAGCGCGGACAACGAAACGGTGCGGGTCGACCGCCGCCGATTGGACGAGCTGATCAATCAGATCGGCGAACTGGTCATCGGCGTGTCGATGGTCGAGCGCGAAGTCGTGGCGATGAGCGACGGGAACGAGTCGGCTGCCATGTTGCAGCTGGCCAAGATCGTTCGTGACCTGCAAGAGCTCAGCCTTTCGCTGCGGATGGTGCCGATCGCCGCCACGTTCCAGAAGATGGCCCGCGTCGTTCACGACATCGGCAAGAAGCTCAACAAGCACATCGACTTTGTCACCGAGGGAGACGACACGGAACTAGACAAGTCAGTCGTCGACAAGATCGGTGATCCTCTGATCCACATGGTCCGCAACGCTGCCGATCACGGCATCGAAACGCCAGAGGTTCGCCTGGCCAGCGGCAAATCGGCTGAAGGCCGCGTGCTGCTCCGCGCGTTCCAACAAGGTGGCAACATCTTCATCGAACTCAGCGATGATGGCCGAGGCTTGAACCGTCAAGCGATACTGGCCAAGGCCATCGAGCGCGGTTTGGTCAGCGAGAGCGATTCGCTCTCGGATGCCGATATCTGCAACCTCATTTTTCAGCCCGGATTTTCCACCGCCAAAGCGGTCACCGATGTTTCGGGTCGCGGCGTCGGCATGGATGTCGTACGCCGCAACGTCGAAGAATTACAGGGCAGCGTACAAGTCCGCTCGGTCGAGGGGCAAGGGTCGACGATCACCGTCCGTTTGCCGCTGACACTGGCAATTCTCGATGGGTTGCTGGTCCGCGTGCGCAGCGAAGTCTACGTGATACCGCTGCTCTCGGTCGTCGAATCGATCAACGTCCAGCGGCGCGAGGTGCGGCATCTGGTCGGTGCAGGCGATGTGATCATGCTCCGCGGGGAAGTGATTCCGGTCGTCTCGCTGCAATGTCTTCTTCAGAGTGGCGAACGGGCGAGCGACCAGCCGCAGCGGTTGCTGGTCATCGTCGAGGATCAGGGCCGCCGCATGGCGCTGGTGGTCGACGAGTTGGTCGGCCAGCAACAGGTCGTCATCAAGAATCTGGAAGCCAACTTCCGCAAGGTACCCGGCGTGGCCGGCGCGACGATTCTCGGCGATGGCTGCGTCGCCTTAATCCTGGATATCTACGGCGTGGCCTGCTTGCACACCGAGCGCAGCCGCCAACTGACACTCGACGCTCGTCCATTGTCTTGAGAAACACAAGTTTTTAAACGGGGAAATCACGTGAGCCAAATTGCAACGCCGGTTTCGGCCTCGCCCAAGGCGAGCATCGCCGGAACCAACCAGTTCCTGACCTTTCTCGTCAACGAGCAAGAGTTCGGCGTCGAGATCCTGCAGGTCCAGGAGATCCGCAACTTTGCCAAGTTGACGCCGCTGCCGAACATGCCGGCGTGCATCAAAGGAGTCCTCAATCTGCGTGGGACGGTCGTGCCGATCGTCGATCTGCGCAGCCGATTCTCGATGCCGACGACTGCCTACGACCGCTTTACGGTGATCGTGGTCGTCAACGTCGGTGATCGCATCGCCGGCCTGGTGGTCGACGCCGTCTCGGACGTGCTGGACGTCGAAGATAGCTGCATCGTCGACGCGCCGGAAATGGGGGCAGGAGTCGATACGTCGTTCATCACCGGCCTGGCAAAGTCGGACGAGCGACTGGTGACGCTGCTGAACATCGAACGCCTACTAAATCTTGATCATTCGCTCGGCAAGAGCGATCCCGCTGCGGCTCAGCTGCTGGACCATAACCGTTAATCGACCCGCTTTTCTCGAACAACCGCCTCCGAACATTCATTCGCTAAGGACCATCACAATGGCTCAAAAGAACCAAACCTCGCCCACCTCGCGCACACGCAAACCCACTTCGCAAAAATCCCCGCCCAAGTCGAAAACGACGGCATCACGCGCAGGTGCCGGCCTCGCGGCCCAGCACCTGCGCGATCTGCAGCGCATCGAAGCGGCCGTCGAGGGCGCCAGTGCAGCCATGGTGCTGGTCGATGGCGACTTCAGCGTTACTTCCGTCAACCGGCAGGCCCGCGAACTATTGAAAACGCACGCAGCCGCCTTGGGCCAGTTCTGGCCGGCTGTCGACTTCAGCAATCTGCCGGGACAGCGGCTGGACATCGCGCGCGGCAATTCCAGCTTGCAGCGCGAACTGACGACCGACCGGCAGCGCCCGACGTACGAAACCGAACTGCGCGCCGGAGAGTACTCGTTCGCGGTACAAGTTTCGGCGCAGTTCGACGGCGAAGGAAAGCATATCGGCAACCTGCTCGAATGGTCCGACGTGACGCGACAGCGGCAATTGGAGAGCGTCGATGTCGCGATCAATCGGTCCCAAGCGATGATCGAGTTCACCGTCGACGGCGTCATCGTCAACGCCAACGAGAACTTTCTGGCGACGATGGGATACTCGCTGACTGAAATCGTTGGCAAACATCACAGCATGTTTGTCGATCCGCGCTACGCCGCTAGCGAGGAGTACCGCCAGTTCTGGAGCGACCTGAAATCGGGCAAGTACCGCGCGGGCGAATTTGCTCGGCTGGCCAAAGGTAACAAAGAGATTTGGTTGCAGGCAGCCTACAATCCGATCGCCGATCGAAACGGCCAGACCGTACGCGTCGTCAAGTTCGGTGTCGACATCACTGCTGCCAAGATCCGCAATGCGGACTTCGAAGGGCAAATCGCGGCCATCAATAAATCGCAAGCGGTCATCGAGTTCAATCTCGATGGAACGGTCCGCGCCGCCAACGCCAATTTCCTCAGCGCCATGGGCTACAGCCTGGACGAAGTGATCGGCAAACACCATCGCATGTTCATGCCGGCCGCCGACGCAGCTGGCGAAAACTACCGAATCTTCTGGGACGACTTGCGCAGCGGCAAATCAATCACCATCGAGACACTGCGGGTGGGCAAGGGCGGCAAGGAGATCTGGCTGCAGGCTTCCTACAACCCGATCCTCGATCCACTGGGGCGGCCCGTCAAGATCGTCAAGTTTGCCTCCGACATCACGGCAGTCAAACTGGCCCAGCGCGCCATCGAGGCTCAGGCGCGCGAGCGCAATGAGATCGAACGCCGTCGCGCGGAAGAAACCCAGGCGAAGGTCGCCGCCGTCCTCGAAGTGGTCAACGCCATCGCCGTCGGCAACTTCAACGTCGACGTTCCCGATCTGGGCAATGACGCCGTAGGGCAGGTTGCCGAAGCGCTGCGGCAAGCGACCCGCTCGGTCCGTTCGACGCTGATCGAAGTCCAAGGCGTCGCCAGCACGGTGACTCTGGCCGCCGAAGAGCTCAGCGGCGCGTCGCGTGAGATCAGCTCGGGCGCTCAACAGCAGGCCTCGAATCTCGAGGAAACGGCATCCAGCCTTGAAGAAATCACCTCGACCGTCAAGCAAAACTCCGACAACGCACAGCAGGCTCGGCAGTTGGCCAACGGTTCGCGGGATATCGCAGAAAAGGGAGGCGCGGTCGTCGGCGACGCCGTCAAAGCCATGGCCGAGATCAACGATTCCTCGAAAAAAATTGCCGACATCATTTCGACGATCGACGAGATCGCTTTTCAAACCAACCTGCTGGCCCTGAACGCGGCCGTCGAAGCCGCTCGTGCCGGTGAACAAGGCAGGGGCTTCGCGGTCGTGGCCGCGGAAGTCCGCAACCTGGCCCAACGCAGCGCCAGCGCGGCCAAGGAGATCAAGACGCTGATTCAAAACTCGGTCCAACGCGTCGAGAATGGCACCAGCCTGGTCAACAAGTCGGGTGAAACGCTCAGCGAGATTGTGACCTCGGTCAAACGGGTCACCGATATCATCGCCGAGATCGCCGCCGCGTCGAAGGAGCAACTGGCGGGCATCGAGCAAGTCAACAAAGCGGTGGCTCAAATGGACCGAGTTACCCAGGCCGCCGCCTCGCAGACCGAAGAGGTCTCCGGCACTGCCGGCTCGCTCTTGTCTCACGCCGAGCAACTCCGCGACCTGGTCGGCCGATTCCGACTCGGCGAGGAGACTGCAGCTGCAGCACCGGTGCGAACCGCCAAGCCCAATCCAGCCGGTGACGCCAGAACTGTGCGGTCCGCCGCTGCCAGCCCGCGACACCATCGCTCGCCAGCCGTCATGCCGGAACTCGACTTCCACGCAGCGACAGCGGGCGAAGGCGTGCTGGAGTTCTAGCGCGGACGGCTCGTGCATAAGCCGCACCCGCGGCTAGTCCGATCCCCCCGAAGATTTACCGCCGGCGCGAGTCCGAATGTGGCTCCGCCGGCGGTTGTCGACTCAAACCCGGGCTGTGACACAGGTCCCTAGAAAACTGCGCGCGAGGCGCTGGTCATGCAGATGCAATTCGACACACCGCTGCAAGACAGCGACTTCCACGCCTTCCGCAAACTGATCTATTCCGTTGCCGGGATTTCACTGAGTGAACGCAAACGCGAGCTGGTCAAGTCTCGCCTGGCCCGACGCCTCCGAGCGCTGAACCTCGAATCCTACGCTGCCTACTACGATCTGCTGTGCAACGCACCTAGCGGCGACGAGGAACTGCAGCAATTTACCAATTGCTTGACGACGAATAAGACGGAATTCTATCGCGAGTCGCACCATTTCGACTTCCTTCAGGAATCCTTCTTTCCTGAGCTGCGTCAGCGAGCCTTCGCCGGCGGCAACAAGAAAGTTCGCATCTGGTGCGCGGCCGCTTCGACCGGGCAAGAGCCGTATACGCTGGCGATGTCGCTGCTGGATTTCTTTGGCGTCAATTCAGACTGGGATCTGCGCATCCTCGCCTCGGACATTGATACGCAAGTGCTCGCCACGGCGTCCCAGGGCTTGTATTCGGCCACCGAGATGGATTCGGTGCCCGCTAGCCACCGCAGCCGCTACTTCGAACGCGCCTCGCGAGGCGAGGACGGAACGTACCGCGTCCGAGATCATGTAAAGAACCTGATCGCCTTTCGCCAGTTGAACCTCAACCAAGCGGACTGGCCTATGAACGTGCAGTTTGATGCCATCTTCTGCCGCAACGTCATGATCTACTTCGATCAAGCCACCCAGCGCAATCTGGTCGAACACTTCACACAATATCTCCAGCCTGAAGGCTTACTCGTCATCGGACACTCCGAGTCGCTGTTCAGCATCAGCGATCAATTCGAATCGCTTGGCGATACGATCTATCGCCTCAAAACGGCAGCCCAAGGACGAGCCGAGAGCAAAAAGACAGTAACGCACATCGCCAATGGCTGCGAACTGGCTCGACCCTCTGGCCGACCGCGCGGCGGCGCCCGCTCGGAAGCAACCACTACCATCGCCGCCCGTACGACTGACGAGCCCAGACAACCGAGCCGACCTGCCGCCGGGCATTGGCATGCCTATCCGGTCGATAACCAGGCGGAACCTGCCTCGCACACGTTGATCGTCGGCGAGTATTTGGTTTCCGACCAACCGTGCATCATGCGGACGACGCTCGGTTCGTGCGTGGCCGCCTGCCTGGTCGATCCCGGCCGGGGCGTTGGAGGCATGAATCACTTCATGCTGCCCGAATCGCAGCTCGATTCTCGAGCCAGCGCCAGCTACGGCGTGCATGCCATGGAACTGCTCATCAACGGTTTGATGAAATTGGGCGCCGACCGCCGCCGGTTGACAGCCAAGATTTTTGGTGGAGCGCACGTGATCGGAGGCCTCGAGACGGTCTGGAACATCGGCGAAGGCAACATCCAGTTCGTGCGCGAATTTCTCGAAGTCGAACGCATTCCGGTCATCGCCGAGCACGTCGGAGGGAAGGTCGCCCGGCGGCTGAAGTTCTATCCGACAACCGGCAAAGTTTTCGTGCATCTGGTCGACAAGCAAACGTCAGTCGATATTGACGCCCTCCAGCGCAGGCAAGGTTCCGACGCGCTCAGCCACACTGCGCACCGCCAAGCCGTGACGTTGTTTTAAGGATTTTTCCGTGCCTAAGACACGCGTGTTGGTCATCGACGATTCGGCGCTGATGCGGCAGTTGATTGCCGAGATTCTCAGCCAGGACCCCGACCTGGATGTCGTCGGCACGGCGCCCGATCCTTATGTCGCTCGCGAAAAGATTTTGGCGCTACAGCCAGACGTCTTGACGCTGGACGTCGAAATGCCGCGCATGGACGGTTTGTCGTTTCTGGAAAAGCTGATGGCCGGCAGGCCGATGCCGGTAGTGATGCTCTCGTCGTTGACCGAGCAGGACTGCGAGACGACGATGCGCGCCTTGGAACTGGGAGCGGTCGACTTCGTAGCCAAGCCGAAGATCGACTTGGCCAGCGGCATCGAACAACTGGGCAGCGAGATTATCGAGAAGGTCAAGGCTGCGGCCAATTGCCGGCTTCAGCGCCGCTCGTCAACCTCGCGCGCGCCGGCCGCAGCGCTTGTGCCGCTCCGCAGCGATGCGCTGATCAACAGCACGCACAAAGTCATCGCCATCGGCGCCTCGACCGGAGGGACGGAGGCGCTGATGACGGTGCTGTCGACGCTACCGCCTGATGCCCCCGGCGTGGTCGCCGTGATCCACATGCCCGAAGGTTTCACGCGATCCTACGCGGCGCGACTGGACCGCAGTTGCCAAATCCGCGTCAAGGAAGCCGAGGATGGCGATCGCATCCTGCCCGGCCATGCTCTTTTAGCCGCCGGAAATTTTCATTTAGGCGTCGAGCGCAGTGGGGCGACCTATCGCGTGCGCGTCTTCGATGCCCCGCCGGTCTGTCGGCACCGACCAAGCGTCGATGTTTTGTTCCAGTCATGCGCTCGCTACCTGGGAGCCAACGGCGTCGGCGTCATCCTGACCGGCATGGGCAACGATGGTGCTGCAGGTTTGGCGGAGATGAAGAAAGCGGGAGCAAAGACGATCGCTCAGGACGAGAGCACCTGCGTCGTCTACGGCATGCCGCGCGAAGCCGTCGCTTTAGGTGGAGTCGACGACGTATTGCCGCTCGGGCGCATCGCCGCGCAGGCGCTTCAATACGCCCGCTGCGAGACGCTCGTCTAAGACCGATGTCTAGACGGCGTCCGCCGACGAGCTACGGTGCGGGAATTGGCCGAGTACATAGTGGCTGAGGTGCTCGAGCGAGTCGCCGAAGAACGAGAACACCAGTTCCCGTCGCAAGTCCGCCGAGAGGGCACTGCCACCGATAGCCAGCCGCGTCGTCGGTGCAAGCTGGCTGCTCAGCATGCGGTTGTGCTCGACCACTTCGCCACGCGAGCCGATATGCGTGTACGAAACCCAAACCAGCGACGCGCCACGCTCGCGAGCGGCTCGAGCAATGCATTCTGCCGGCAAACTGGCGCCGATCGATTCGGCGTCCCATCCCAGTTCGCGCAGCGTGATCTCCGCCAACAGGCTCGACAGATCGGCCCAATCGCCAGTCGCCGTCGCGCCGACGGCCGTGGGCGGATGGTCGAAATGGCTGGGGATCGAATCGGCCAAGCGAAGCAGCAAGCTGCGCAAGCGCTGGCAGGCATTGTGCACTTGATAGGCTTCGACCTGGCTCGGCCACATTTCGCCCAGATGGACAAGAGCCGGCGCGAATAGCGAATCGCACAGCTCTGCCAGGCTGAACCGCCGTCGCAACGTTTGGATGACCGAAAAAAGGTCGCCCCGACGATCGCTCAGCAGCCACTGAACGCACTCGCTCGGCCGCAACATCGGCGCCGTCTCCCGCATGGCCACCGGAGCCGGCGGCAGCGTGTGACCACTCGACTTGAGCCAATGTTCGACCGACCGTTGAGAAATCCGGCGATGCCCGCCAGGCGTGCGGATCGAGCTGAGCGCAGCATCATCGCACAGGCGTTTAATGGTCGATTGGCTCACACCCAACAGACTGGCGACTTGTTTGCAGGAAAGGTAAGGCGTTAGCGACATGAGCTCGTTCGGTCAGCAATCGATTTCCAAGTGGAGAACACGCCCCGGGCTTTTGGCGGTATCGGCCACCGGTTATTAAGGGATGTGGCGCGACTGCGCCAAATCGTCCCCCGCGGCCGCTGTCCTGTTCCTGCGGTGCCGACCATTCGGTTGGTTTCGGGGGGTAAGCACCGGATCCGGCGCGACGGCCTTCGCGCGCCGAGCCTCATGCGGGCTCAATTGCTCTGCGCGGCGCGGCTGAGAGCAGCGTTGATGAACGCAGCGTTGAAGAGAGCGGCCCCGGGCTAATGATTGGGCGCCGGAGCCACCGCTTGAGACAGCCGCAACCGATCAAAGGCCCAGTACGGTTGCGAGGCATCGATGACGGTTCGCAAATATTGGCGACTGGCGATCGGTTGGTTTTCCAGCACGCGGCCCAGGTCGCTCAAGACCGTGACGTTGCTGCCGTAGTAAGAGTGTCCGAGCAGGCTGCTGTCGACGTCAGTTGCGTCGATCGTATCGATTCCCGGATAAAGCACGACACCCCCCGCGGAATCGCCAAGTCGCGTACCATGGTTGAAATATCGAGATGCAATCAGAGCCAAATCGGTTTGCGAGGTGTACAAGGTGACATGTCGAGCTTTGGTGACGATGCTCGGCGCGATTGCCGACTTGAAGACTTCGGCGTCGATGTCGGGCGCGGCCAGCACGACCTGATTGAAGAGCGGCGTGGCCGTTTCGATCTCTTTGAGCGCTTGCGTCAGACCGACGTTGCCCATGCTGTGCGCCACCAGATTGATTGTGTCCGCTCCCGAGCGCTGGGCCAGCTCGAGCAGAAACGATTTGATTTGAGCGACGCTCCGTTGGATGTTTTCTTTATCGGTCGCGTACCCGTACCAGTTGGCCTGCGAGGGCCAGCTATAGAAAACCGGAGCCCCCGGAAACTGGAGGTCGACGGCCATCTGTGCCGTGCGCCGGGCGGCGTCGTCGAAGGAAACGTTGTAGCCGTGCACAAAGACCAGAATGTTTTTGCCGCTCTTGTCTAGCGTGCGGTGGAGGCTGTCATAGAACTGGTCATTGGAGAGTTGGGCCACGTCCGTAAGCACGACGTGCTTGTTGACATCTTCCGTTACTTTCAGCGTAAAGATGCTCGGCCCTTCGAGCATGCCGGGACGATGCCCGGGCGGTATCGAGACTTCGCAGATCCCCAGTTCGACCTTCGGTTGGTAGTCGAACCCGTAGGCTACCGGCGCGTGCAGGCTGGCTCGCGAGTAGTTGTTCGCAGCCAGAAATCCAAACGGGGCGACGACGCCGATGGCCAACAGCGCCACCGCGGCAAAGGCGCGATTGCCGTTCCGCAAAAAGCCGACCAGGCACATGATCATCGCCAGTAAACTGCCGCCGGCGGTGGCCAAGACGCTGACGGCCAGTTTGTGATGCGTGTGATCGGTATCGAGGCGAGCTCGATTGGTCCCGTAAAAAACTTGGACCAGTTGTGGTTTCCCGGCCACGTCAACAGGCGCTGCGGATGAGGCTCGCGGTGGAACCGCTGGCGAGATCGGCGAACCGGCCCCCGGTGCCGAGCTGCCGCCAGACGCTCCGCCGCCGCGCGGCGCGGAGCCGCCCGGCAGGGCGGCGTCCGGCAATCCGATGTCCGGGGGTGCAGCACCTCCGGCTGGAAAGCCCGCTGAAGGGATGCCGCCGGCCAACGGATCGGACGATCCGGGAATCGCGGGGATGCGGGGCGTGGTCGCTTCGCTGGC
>JBQCJB010000539.1:0-3616 GCA_051953155.1 Aureliella sp.
TGGCGATGAACTGCGGACCGTTATCGCTAATGATGCGCGGCCGTGCGTCGGGGTGTTTCTCCAAAGCTCGCTGGACGACGATCTCGACGTCAAGCTCGGTCATCGTGGGGCTGATTTCCCAGTGCACGATGAAGCGGCTCATACAGTCTAGAACGGTGATCAGAAAGTAAAACGTTCCGCCGAGATTCAGATACGCGCTATCGACATGCCAGTGTTTGTGCGGGCTTTCTGGCTGCACAAAGCCGGTGCCCTTCTTGGAGGAACCGACCGGTTTGCGATCCAGACGGCCAGCCGCTTTGAGTACGCGATAAGTCGTACTCGGGCTGACGGCCACTACGTCATCGTCGAGCATCATAAACGTCAGCCGTCGATAGCCCTCAAGCGGATGCTGGTCGTGGTAGTCGAGGATGGCTTGCTTTTCCCAGGCCTCGAACCACCAGTCGCGCGGGATCTTGCCGTTGTGCTCGTTGGCTTTGCCATACCGATGCTTCCAAGTGTGGTACTTGCTCGAAGCCAGGCCCAGCCAGTTGAGCAGTTGTCCGACCGGTTGCTCGGCCCGCTCGCTCCAGTACTTCATGTAATCGACGATCTGGTCGCGTGTGTCGTGGGGGACCCAGACACCTTTCATAGGTCCCCATTGGCTTTTTTTGCCTTGACGTTCTCCTCCATGAGTTCCGAGATCACCTCGTGCTTCTGCACAAGCTTCGCTTTGAGCTTGGCGATTTCCTGGTCCTTGCTGTCAGCCGCTTTGGCCTGCGAGCGCCCGCCAGAGGTGCGCTGAAATAACTGCTCCATCTGCAGCTTGGCCTGCTGAACCCATTGGTGGATTTGCGTGGGCTGAACCTTCAGCTCCTCGGCCAAATCACTGACGGGAACCTTGTCCCACAGATGCCGACGGACTGCGTCAGCCTTCTGCTCAGCGGTGAACGTTCGACGTTGCTGTGACATGGAAATGCTCCTGGTGTCTGGATATGCTAATCCAAAATCCAGCGATTTCCGTTTCCTTCAGAGGCAAGACACGCGCCGACCGGGCGACAGTCGGCCGGCTGTGGTTTAAATTTCAGGTCTGCGCGGCTGGGGAAGCTCGGTTTCTCGGATTGGGAACGTCGCCAACGCTCATGGGCCGCGAGCGCAACCGCGAGCCTGAAGAGCACAAGCCAGTGCGCGGCACAAGCCAGTGCGCGAGCGATTTTACAACATGGAGAGTGGCGATGGTCGCCGTCGAGCAGTATCTCAAACCCGAACTGGCGGCGCAAATCAAGCGGTTGGACCTGCGCGCCAAAATGGTGGTCCGAGGTTTCCTGCAGGGCCTGCATGCCAGCCCTTTTCATGGTTTCAGCGTCGAATTCAGCGAGCACCGCCGTTACGCGGCCGGAGACGATCCCAAGGACATCGACTGGGTAGCGTATGCGAAGACCGGCAAGTACTACGTCAAAAAGTTCGAGTCGGAGACGAATCTGACGGGTTATCTGGTCATCGATCTGAGCCAATCGATGGATTACACCTACCGTCAGAAGCTGACCAAACTCGATTACGCCATCTGTCTGGCGGCCGCGCTGAGTTATTTGATGATCCAACAACAGGATCCTGTCGGACTGGTCACCTTCGACACGCATCTGAAAGCCAGCGTCCCACCTCGCAGTCGCCGGGGACAGCTGCCGACGATCCTCAGTCAACTGACCAAGTTAAAGGTTTCGGGAAAAACGGATCTGGCCGGATCGCTGTCGCAGCTGGCTGCCATGCTGCGGCATCGCAGCCTGATCATGCTCATGAGCGATCTGCTGACTGACGAGAAAGCGATGCTCAAGGCGCTCCGCAATTTGAAACATTCGGGACATGACATCATCCTGTTTCATGTGCTCGACGAGGCCGAAGTCACTTTTCCATTCAGCGGCAACGTCGAACTGGTCGATCCGGAGACGGGCGAGCGTCAGGCTGTCAATGCGGCCGACGCGGCTGAGGATTATCGCCGCGAGATCGAGCAGATGCGCAGCCGCCTCCAGCGCGAGTGCGTCGAGATGCGAATCGATTATGTCCCACTGGACACCAGCCAGCCCTACGACAAGGCGCTGATGGAGTATCTACTGCGGCGGCGCGGACGATTTTAGACCCGCGTACTTGCTCTGCCTTCTCGAGGCGCCGTCGCCCTATGTCGTTGATCGAACTGAAAGACATCTCGAAGGTCTATCGCATGGGCGAGGTGGAGGTCCACGCGCTTCGCTCGGTGACGCTCTCGATCGATAGAGGCGAATCCGTTTCGCTGATCGGTCCGTCGGGTTCCGGCAAATCGACGCTGATGAACACGCTCGGCTGCCTCGACCGGCCGACCAGCGGTAGTTATCTGCTCGACGGAGAAGAGGTCGTGACGATGACGCGCGACCAGCGAGCGCGGATTCGCAATCGGGAAATCGGCTTCGTCTTTCAGAATTTCAACCTGCTGTCGCGGACGTCGGCTGTTGAAAACGTCGAATTGCCGCTGCTGTACGGCCCCTCGTTGACAGCTCGCCAGCGGCGCCAGCGGGCGATCGAGGCGCTTACGCTGGTCGGTTTGGCAGATCGACTGGACCATCACCCCGGGCAACTCTCAGGCGGCCAGCAACAGCGGGTAGCGATTGCTCGGGCCCTGGCGACACACCCGAGCATCTTGATGGGTGACGAACCGACGGGGAATCTCGACACACGGACCAGTCGCGAAATCATCGAGCTGTTCCATCAACTGAACGTGACTCAGAACTTGACGGTGATCCTCGTGACGCACGATCTGGCGGTCGCCCGCACGACGCGTCGCAGCCTGGTACTGCGCGACGGGGCCATCGTCTGCGATACTACCGATGCCGCCGCGGCGGCTACTGCCCTTCAAAACGCCCAGGAGCTGTCCTGATGTTGATTCACCTCCGTGCCGCTCGGCCCTGGCGCGGTCTGCTGGCCAGCGCGACACTGGCCGCCACGATCGGTTGCCTGGCCGCGACGGCCAGCGTCTCTTGCGCGCAGGAAGAATCGCTAGCTTCGGGCGTCGACCGTGTGGTTTATGGCCCAGCGCTACCCCCGTCGACCAACGCTTGGGATCCGCCGCCGGCGATTACGCTGATCGGAAAAATCCAAAGGCTCGACCAGAGCGTTTTGGAAATCGTCGCAGCCGATGGGCGCGTCCAAAAATTGCCCAGCGATCGGATTGAACGAATCGAGGTGGCTTGGGCAAGCGAAACGGCCGCCGCGGCGCACGAGCGTTTTGCCAAGCAGCAGTACATGGAGGCGCTCAAGGAGAACGGCGAGGTGCTGCGCGCAGGCGGCATCCCACTGTGGCAGCAGTGCATCTTGTTAGGCGAGCTGGTCGAAGCGGCCGAGGCGGCCGGCCGCCCCGAGTTGGCCGGGCAACTATTTCTCAAGCTCGGCCAACAACAGCCCCCGGATTTTTTGATGGCGGTCGTGCCGCTCAACTGGACCTCGCGCGAGCTGACTCCGGCGCTGGAGAAAGCCGCCGGTCAATGGCTGGAGCAGGGCGACGATTTCGCCGGTCTGCTCGGTGCCAGTTGGTTGCTGTTGACTGATCGAGCCCAAGACGCACGACAACGTTTGACCGCAATCCAGTCCAAGCCTTCAAAACTGCTCGCCCGCT
>JBQCJB010000540.1:0-3045 GCA_051953155.1 Aureliella sp.
AGCTGGCCATCGGCTGGAAGATCCACCCCGAGGACATGCTGGCTCGGCCTTGGCAGTTGTGGCGCGGTCCGAAATTGGCGCTGCACATGTTGCCCAAGCCGGTTCGCCGCGGCGCGGTCATGGAGCAAGAGTGTCGCTTGAGCGAACTGCCACCCGTTGTCTGTTGGCCCAACGATGGCGGCCCGTTCGTCACGCTGCCGCAGGTCCTCAGTCAATCGCCCGACGACAACCGGCGGTCAGCGATCAACCTCGGTATGTATCGCATTCAGTTGGCCGGCAACGCTTACCAGCCCGATGGCGAGTGCGGCTTGCATTATCAGATCCATCGCGGCATCGGCGTGCACCACGCCCGTGCCATCGCGCTGGGCAAACCGTTTCCAGTTTCCGTCACCGTCGGCGGCACTCCCGCGATGACGCTGGCGGCCGTGATGCCTTTGCCCGAAGGGATGAGTGAACTGGGCTTCGCAGGCGCACTGGCCGGAGGGCGGATCCCGCTGGTGCAACTGCCGGGGCTTGCGCCGCTGGTGGCCAACGCGGACTTCGCCATCGTCGGCACGGTCGAGCCTACGCAACTGAAACCCGAAGGGCCCTTCGGAGACCACCTGGGCTACTACGCGCGAGTCCATGACTTTCCCGTTTTAAAGGTCCATCACGTCTGGCATCGCCGCGATGCGATTTGGCCGATGACGGTCGTCGGTCGCCCGCCGCAGGAGGACACCGTTTTCGGCCAACTGATCCACGAACTGACCGGACCGGTCATCCCCAGCGTCCTGCCGGGAGTCCGCGCGGTGCATGCTGTCGACGCGGCCGGTGTCCATCCCTTGCTGCTGGCCATCGGCAGCGAGCGCTACACGCCCTATGCGTCTCCTGGGCGTCCGCAAGAATTGCTGGCCCAGGCTTCGGCTATCCTCGGGCAGGGGCAGTTGTCGCTGGCCAAGTACCTGTGGATCACCGACGCGCCGCCCGACAGCGGGCTGGAGATCCACGACGTGGCCGCGTTCCTTGCCTACGTGCTCGAGCGCGTCGACTGGTCGCGCGATCTTCACTTCCACACGCGGACCACCATCGACACGCTCGATTACTCGGGCGATGGGCTGAACGCCGGTTCGAAGCTGGTCGTGGCCGCGACCGGCCGACCGCGGCGAAGTCTGAAATCGCAAATCGATCGCGATCTCGACTTGCCTGGAGCATGGCGCAAGCCCCGTCTGGCGATGCCGGGAGTCCTCTGCATCGAGGCGCCCGAAGCAACGCGCTCTGCCGACCACGCATCGGACCGACGCGCCTGGCAGCGCGTTTGCGACACGCTGCCGCCGACGCATCCGCTGTGCGATTATCCGTTGGTCGTGCTAGTCGACGATGCGGAATTTGCCACGGCGAAGTTCGACAACTTCATTTGGACGACGTTCACCCGCAGCAACCCGGCGGCCGACGTTTACGGTGTCGGAGCTGAGACCGTTGACAAGCACTTCGGGGTGCAGGGGAGTCTGGTCATCGATGCCCGCTCCAAACCACACCACGCGCCGCCGCTGATCGAAGACCCAGCGGTCAGCAGTCGTGTCGATGCGCTCGCTGCACGCGGCTTGCCGATTTCGCGTTACTTGTGACACGCACTTCGGGCCGGCGTCTCGCGGGCAGCCGCGACTACTTTCGCAGCAGCGACGGACGATGCTCTGGCGAGAGCCCTAGCCAAGCGTGGATTCCGAAGAAGATGCACGAGAACAGTACCGTGCTGAGGAAGGCGTTTAACGCGAAGGGAATCGCATCGACGTAACACTTGACCAAGCCGGCCGGAGTCTGTGCGAAGCCCATGTTCGGGTCGAGCCAAACTGCGAAATTGGAGACGACGAAGAACAGGATCGCCGAAGCCACGCCCGCCGCCGGTACGCTGGTCGCCGAGACTCGACCTCGCAGCGCCCAACCCAGCAAGCCCGGCAGAGCCAAACCTGCGTAAACGGCCAGCATCGTCGGACGGTAATAGAAACCCATGCCGTCGATATCCAGCGCATGTCCGATCACATCGCTGAGGGCCATCGCCCCGAGTCCCAGCAGCATGCCTTGCGATACCGACAAGTAACAGCCGGCAAACAGCGCCAAAGCTGCCACCGCGTTGAAGTTCACTCCGTGAGGCAGAAACCGCATGGCAACCGCGACGACGAAATAAACCAGGGTCAGCAATCGAACATTTCGCAAGGACATTCTGGACACTCGAACGCTTTTTCCAAAGGGCAAAATGAAAGACCTCGACCGCGGCACTCCGTGAGTTTACCGAGTCGCAGCAAGGTACGCCACCTTGCTCAGCTTGGCAAGGCCCGAAGCGGGAGTGAGTCAGACAGCCGCGACGGGTGGGATGGCTGTCTAGTTGGTAGTTTTCCTGGGAACAGCGCCCGCGGCGGACGTCCTGCTTTACCAAGGCAGGCCGACGACGGCGCCGGTGAGGAAGGCTCCCTGAACAGCCGCGGCTCGCGGGCTCCAGGGCAGCGTGTCCTTCAGCAGCGGCGCGGGCGAGCCGGGTCGGAAGTGTCCGAGCGTGTAGCGAGTCTCACCGACGGGCCAAAGCGTGGCTTTGTAGGGGAGCAGAAAGACGCTCGTGTAGAACTTGCCCCCGGAAACGGCCGGCTGGAGGATCGGCGGACAGATCCTTTGGCCATGTCGCTCGAGCATCGGTTCTTCGAAGTACAGCGGCCCGTGGCAGATGTTGGCCGATTGCCAGCGGTACACCAAATAACCGAGCCCGCGCTCTTCGCCGCCAGGCAGCGGCAGGACACCGGCGGCTTGCTTGGCAGCCTCGTCCTCCGGTAGCACGCGCGTGCCGATCTCTTCGACGGTAATGTTAGCGGCCACGATTGGCGAACGCACGCTTTCCATCGGGATCGGTGTCAATCGGCCATCGCCGCCGCCCGGGGCGATGCCTTGATCCAACTGCAGAATCGGCGCGTCGAGCGACTGCATCCCCTGCCCGGCTGCCCCTAAATTGCCCGTGCCCAAGTTATTCGGAGTCAGGCCGCCAGAGCCCGGCAGGCCGCTGCTGCCGGGCGAGCCTGCGCC
>JBQCJB010000541.1:0-2693 GCA_051953155.1 Aureliella sp.
GGTTTCGCTTTCCAGCCGCTGGGACCACTCGGCGAGCAAGCGATGGCTGAGTGAGCGGAGTTGTTCGAGGGGATCTTCGACAGCGCGTGTTGCGACCGGTGGCAGGATCCCGACGCCGGCCCATGAGGCAGCGCGTCCGCACGCATCGCGTTCGACCAGGGTGACTAGCTGTCCACGCGAAGACAATTCATACGCCAGCGAAAGCCCGATGATGCCACCACCGACGATCAACACGTCGGCGGGCTGGCCAGCGTTTGGAACAGGCATGGAAAGATCGCAAAAAAGGTCAAAAAGTTAAGCGTAAACCGTTTGCGCAGGCCCCGTGGCCAGCTATTCTCTGAGCACGGCTGGACCGATTTTAGGCCGAAAAGATCCGCTCCTGCGCTTCGTTAGCCGGTCATTCTATGGGATAATAGCGGCGGGGCTGAAAGAGGGCTAGGAGCAGTTTATAGCTGAGCGGACAGGATAGGTCAGCGGCATGTCAAAGGTCACTGCAGAAAAGCTGGTTGAGCTGGTACGGAAGAGTCAACTGACGACTCCCGAAGCGCTCGATGCGGCTTTAGAGGCGATAACCGCCGAACATGGCGGCGAGTTGCCGACCGATCCGGTCGCGCTGGCCAAAGCGCTCCAGCACCACAATGTCGTCACGCACTGGCATTGCGAGAAGTTGCTGCAGGGCAAGTACAAGGGATTCTTTCTCGGCAAGTACAAACTGCTCGGGCACTTGGGCAGCGGCGGCATGAGCAGCGTGTATCTGGCAGAACATACCAAGATGCACGACAAACGCGCCATCAAAGTTTTGCCGCGCAGCCGCTTGGGCAACTCCTCCTATCTGGCCCGATTCCAGCTCGAGGCCAAAGCGATCGCCTCGCTGAACCATCCGAATATCGTCCGCGCCTACGACATCGACAATGAGGCCGACACGCACTACATCGTCATGGAGTATGTCGACGGGGCCGATCTGCAATCGATGGTCAAGAAGAAGGGGCCACTGCCGTTTGAGCAAGTCGCCGACTTCATCGCTCAAGCCGCCCGCGGCTTGCAACATGCCCACGACGTCGGCTTGATCCACCGCGACGTCAAGCCAGCAAACCTGCTGGTCAATTCGCAGGGTAAGATCAAACTACTCGACCTCGGTCTGGCACTGTTCAGCGACGACAAACATGCGTCGCTGACGATCGACTACAACGACAAAGTGCTGGGCACCGCCGATTACCTGGCACCTGAACAGGCGCTGAACAGTCACAAAGTCGACGCGCGAGCCGACATCTACGGGCTCGGCTGCACGATGTATTTTCTTCTGACCGGCAACGCGCCGTTTCCCGAAGGTTCCATTGCCCAGCGGATTGCCAAGCACCAATCGGCCATGCCGACCGAAGTCCGCCAGCTCCGCACCGACTGTCCTGGCGAACTGGAAGGCATTTGTGTCAAGATGATCCAGAAGGATCCTCGATACCGCTACCTGTCGTGCGATCAAGTGGCGGAGGTGCTCGAGGCCTGGCGGGTGAAGTATCTGGCCGAGCGCAAGAAGTACGCCAAAGTCGCCGCCGGCAAAACCAGCGGCGACAGCCATCTCAATCTGGGTGACGAGAACGCCGTCGGTTCGGGACGGCAATCGCCCAGCTCGGTCGATACCGTCAGCAATCGCTCGGGCGATACCGAGGCCGGCAAGTCGAGCGCCAGTTCATCGCGACTTTCTGCCGGCGACAGCGGGATACTCATGCGCATCGCCAACAAGGCCAGCAACTCCGACGCCGGCAGTCGCATCGACTTGGAAGCCGAGATTCGGCGGCGCACGGCTCAATCGACCGCGCATGGCCAGGCCAGCGGCGCAGGCCGCTCGGCCGCTTCGGCCTCCGGCTCGGCAGCCGGCGCGAGCCGGGCCGGCAATTCGCGTGTTGCGGCCCGCTCCACCACCAATGGCCCGGCTCTCTATCCGGTAAACGCCCCCAAAGCGATCACGGCGCCCATCCCGATTCCCAAGTCGCGCACCAAACTCATTCTGATGATCGTCGCCCTGATCATCATGCTGGCGGCTGCTGTCGGCATCGGCATCTTCATCTCGAAAACGGTGAATCCGACCAGCTCGGTCGCGAGCCCCGCCGCGGTCGGCTAACGTTTGCGGCTGAGTACAGCCCGGCGGCCGATTCGCTGTTACTATGGAACTTCGGTTCCCTCGAAACGTAGTTCCGCCTCTTCCTGACAGATGAGCTCGACGCGATGCGCTATGTGAAACCCGTGGTCCGCCCACTTTTAGTACTGCTGGCACTGATTGGCGGCATCGCTTCTTCCACAGGCAGATTGTCGGCCGCAGTGACGCTCGAGCAGCGCCAACAGATGGCAGAGATCGAAGGGGGCATCGCCATCGCCGGTCGGCTGTACGCGGCGAACAAGTACACCGAGTCGGGCGAGAAAATCACGGAAGTCCAACGCAGCCTGATCCAACTGCTCGAGAATAAAGATCCGGCGCTCCAGCGGCTGCTCAAACCGCTCTACGGCCGACTCGAGAAAGCGCACGCACTGCTCGAACTGGAGGGAGCCGAAATGGAAGAACTGCCAACCTGGGACAAGCTGACCGGCGCCAGCCAGCCGCCGGCCGCGAGCAGCGTCAGTTTCAAAGCCGACGTCGCTCCCTGGCTGGTCGCCCAGTGTGGCAACTGCCACATCAATAACAAACGCGGGCAGTTCTCGAT
>JBQCJB010000542.1:0-18433 GCA_051953155.1 Aureliella sp.
GGGCAGTTTTTCCAGCGCATCGCTGAAAACGATTTTTGCTTGTTGAAGCAAATCCTTGTCCTGTGTCATCGCGCACGGGGGACCTGAAGAAGTTGAGGTTGCGTTATTTGTTATCGATACGGCTCTTGAGCCAGGCTTTGGCAAAAGTCCACGTGCGGTAAGCCGTTGCCCGACTGACGTTCAGCAGCGTCGAAATCTCGTCGATCGAGAAACCACCGAAGTAATGAAGACTGACCAGCTCCGCCGCCTCGGGGTCTAAGGTCCGCAGGGCTTCCAGGGCTTCATGGACTGCGATGACCTCGTCGGACTTCATGCGGTGGCACACGATGTCCGCCCCCAACTCCTGCCGCTGCGCGTCGCCGCCTCTTTTTTGCCTCAACTTTCGCCGAGCTGCATCGACGAGAATGCGCTGCATGGCCCGAGAGGCCGCCCCGAAAAAGTGCCTGCGGCTCTGCCAAAGCCGATCGCTCTGGTCGGCCGCTAGACGCAGCCACACCTCGTGAACCAAGGCGGTTGCGTCCAGCGTATGACCAGCACGCTCGCTTCTCATCGCGACTTCAGCAAGGCGCCGCAATTCGTTGTAGACCAGCGGAAACAACTCATCCGTGGCTGCGCATTCGCCACCCTCGATCCGCTTTAGCAAAAGAGTGACTTCCGAGTCCGAACCGCTCTTGGACATAGTTGACATAGCCAGGACAGCGTTATGCGTATTGCAGGAACAAAAACAGAACGAATTGCAAACCGGCCAGTATGCTCACGACCAACGTCGCCCGCCTGGGCCTTGACTGAAACAAGAGCAACAGCAGCGTCGCAACGGTCAATGTCCCGAGCAGCTTCAGGCCAAAGAACAGCCAGACGCCATCGGCCAGACGAATCAGGGCCAGGCCAATCGGATTCCATTCCATGTCCGCAATGACATCCCGCGATCGGACGAGCAAGAAGGCATCGGCCACTGATACGTATAGGACGAAAGACCAGGCAGCCATAAACATCGGCTTGGAAAATTGGCACAGCGACAAGGATTTTATGGCGTGCATGCTACGACTCCAATGGGTTTCGTAGACCGAAAATCGAATAGGCTTAATTTGTCGGAAAGCCCCCAAGCCACATAGCGATGCTCGTCTATCCAGCAAGCGCCCAGGAGTGGCCACGGCAAGCGCTTCGTCAGCGTTACTCGCCGCCGCTGCTTGACGTCCCAAACTGCCAGCTGTTGGTTGTCCCAATCACTCACAACTAACAAGTCGCCGGAGGGCGCAAAGCATCCAATGTGGGCTGTACCCGATGCCAAACCGGGCGTGTCGTGAGCTAGCCAGTTGCCCTCGTGATCGCCGCCCAAAACCTGTGTCAATCCTTCATCCTTTATCAGAGCCACATAAGTGTGTGTGGCTGAAAAGCACATATTGCGACAGCGAGGGCCTGCGACCTCGGCAACCTGGCGCGCGGAGCCGCTGTCGACCTCAAACTCATAGACAATGTTGTGGTCATCGACAAAACAACAGAACGCCCCGACGTCTGCCCCGGGCCGCAGCGCGAAGCACTCAATGTGCGGCTGACGAATTTGCCAATCAATCTTAAAGCTGTCATCGCTTGCTTGCGGAAACGACCAGCACGTTAGCTGGTCGACCGTGTGTACGAGAAGTTTTCTGCCGTCAGCTGAAACCGCTACCGAGTGGACGCGTGCATTGGAGAAATCCTTTCGAGCGGACAAGTGCGTCGGCTGCAGCAAATCCAGCTGAGCGATCCCGCCGGTGTCAGGCAGGAGAAAGACTCGCTCCGGACCACTTTGCACCGCAAAGCAGTTTCCAGCCTGGAATCCAAGCGGGACAGCGACTTCGCACCGTCGAGTTCGCAGGCCGATGCGTTGGAGAGAGTGCCGATAGCCTGGCTCTATCTCTCTGAGA
Organism: Aureliella sp.; assembly: GCA_051953155.1. Lineage (GTDB taxonomy): Bacteria > Planctomycetota > Planctomycetia > Pirellulales > Pirellulaceae > Aureliella. The sequence continues at coordinate 1,902 of JBQCJB010000542.1, forward strand.
TCACAGTCGGCGACCAGAGCCAGCAACTCGTGGGAGTCGGGCACGGCGCGACAATGCACGATCTTGATCGCGCGACCGCGCGACCAGCGCTGCCACTCGACGGGTAGACTGCGACAAGCTTCTACACCAACGGCAAGCAGCATAGCAAAAAAACTGTAGGCCACCGCGGTAGCCCAAACGCGTGTGGAGGGCGGATGGAAGTCCCAAGTCATTGCGCGCCTATCCTCTAGAACGTGAATGACACAGCAGCAGTATCGAGGGGGAAAACTGCCGAGTGTCCTCGATCTATGGCGCCCTACAGGCACATTTTGTCTCAGGTCGTTCCTCCAAATTGAGAACGTTTTTTCCCGTTTGGAGAGCGCCCCCATCGACTCGGCAATCACACCGGGGTTCTAGGAATATCGACGCACCTAGTCGGATAGCCGTCTCGAGCGTGCTTCCGTTTGCTCCATTTCCGGCAGCCTCTTTCAAGGCTACTCAGCGAGTTTGCGCAGCCGAGGTCGGGGCGCACCCATGCTCTGCACTAGGCGACCCAACTAGCCTTACTTTTAGACGCAAACGCGATGGATTTCATCCTGTTTATCATGTCCATCCATGTTCGATTCTGAAGGTGCACTGATAGACAGGGGCTAGAGCGCTGGCACCTAGGGCTGTTGCGAGCTCGCGATGAACTTGACCTTCTCGGGGCCAATCCACTCGACCAGATCGGGCAGATCGAGCAGGCTGAGCGCGCCGTGTACGGTGGCGGTCAGCTGGCCGGCTTGGGCAGCGGAACTGGCTATCGAGGTCCAATCGCGTGGAGCGTCCTTCAGGGTGATCGAGGCAAAGGGATTCTTTTCGCGAAGCGCCGCTGCATGTAGGGCCGCGACCGCCGTCCGCCCGACGGCGACCAGATGAACCGCCCGCGGCTGTTGCGTTTGATAGTTGGCCACCCAATCGGCCGCGCTCGAGATGTCTTCGGCATGCGCACCAACGACGGACTGGCCGAGCAGGTAGGCCAGATAAAACGTGCGCCAATCGCCCAAGGCCGCGTCGGGCTTGCCGTTGGCTGTCTCCCCCTGGCCGCGGAGGTCGACTGAAACGACGACGAAACCCTTCTTGACCAGGTCCTCGATCGGACCGCCGACCGCGCCATCAGCCGCTTTGCCCCCGTCGTGAAGATACAAGTACGCTTCGTCGCCGGGCTCCTCGGGATGGAAGGTTAGCGCCGGCAGCGGCACGCCCGACTCGGTGTGAATCACCAACTTGTCGATATGGTATCCATCGCGTTGGACTTTACCGGCTTTGTTCGACGTCGGTTTGGCTGCGTTTGCCTTTGGATCGATGCCGAGCAGCTTGTGGAGCGCAGCCGCGTGCTGCTGATGGTCCATCGCGGCCCAGCGGGACTGACGCTGGGCGGCCAAAGCCTTCGCTCGCTCGGCGTTCAGATCGTAGACCGATAATTCGCCGGGTAGCGCGAGGACCTGGCCTTGCCCGGTGCACAGTAGGTCGCGTTCGGGCAACACCTTGAATTCCGAAAACGGCTCGACCGGCACAGGTTCGTCTTTGCCGAGTAACCAGCGGCGCATCCACTGGACTGTTGCGGCCAGATTGGCAGGCTGCACTCCGTGCTTGCCGTCTGCCTCGACCAGATCGACGCGCTGCGGCGCGCCCAAGCGAGTGTAAATGCGTTTGCTTTGACGGAACGTTTCCCAGGAACCGCGGATGTCGAAGAAGTCCTCCGTCGTCGAACTGATCAACGTCGGCCGCGGCGCGCGGAGCAGCACATAATCGGTTTGATCGAGCCCAAAAGCGATCTGCGCAAAGATGTTCTGCTCGGCGTCCTGCGGTCCGATCGAGTCGATCAAGTGGCCGAAGGTCGTCAAGTAGCACGATGGAGCGGCGCACGCGACGCGATCATCCAGAGCCATGACGTAGCTGGTCAGCGTGCCGCCTCCGGAGCATCCGACCATGCCGATTCGCTCGGGCATGATTTCCGGCCGCGACTGAAGATAGTCGATGGCTCGCATCGCATCCCACACTCGGTACGTGGCCGTATTGCGGCCGACGAGAATGGAGCCAGTTGCCATCATCAAATGTTCGTGCGTCGTGCCAGCGACTTGCGGCAGCCCCTCAGCGCTTAATAACTGCGAGCGTTCGCCCTGACCGATCGGATCGATGCACAGGGCGGCCATACCGTAACGCGCCAGCAGAATACCGTAGCGTTGGTTGTAGTCAGCCGTCTTGGCCGTGCGGCTGTGGCCGCTGGAAACGACCACCCCAGGAAATTTTTCAGAGCCGTCTTCCGGAAGATACAAGTTGGCCGTCACATGGTGATGCGGCTGGCTTTCAAAGATCACCTTTTCGATGCGGTAGCCATCCAGCTGGATTTGGCCGACCGTTTCTGCATTCAGAGGCGTGCGTTCCGGCAGCCCGCCCAATTGGGCGATAAAGAAGCTGCGCAAGTCCTTTTGATACTCGGCGATCTGTTCGGCCGTTTTCAGCTGTTCGAAGCGCTGCATTCGACGCGTCAAGGCCTCGTGGGCCGTTGCCTGGAGCCTGGCGTACCAGGTGGGCGGCTCATCCACTTGCGCGTCCACTTGCGCGTCCACTTGCGCGTCGCCTTGGCCGTCCCGGTCGCCGATCTCAGTCTTCAAACAGGTGAGGTCTTCGGCCCTCGCGCACTGCGCAGGCCAAGCTAGGCACGCGGTTAGCGCCAAGGCTGTGGCGACTGTAAACGCACAAGAGAAAACCTTGATCGCCATAGTCGCTGATTCCTCGGTGGCTGGAGTGGCTTAGGGAAGACGATAGGCTTGAAAGTAAGCGTCGGCCGCGGGGTGCCAAGAGACCTGCCAGTCGGCCACTTTTTCGGGACTGAGCAACTTGCACGCGATCCGCACCTCGGGCGTATAGATCGCTTCGAGCGTCTTTTGCACCAGTGCGTCTGGGCAGTCGATGCGCGTGGCCAGAAAGGCCGTGGTCGCAACGCTATTGAGCCCCTTCGGTGGCAAGGCGGCACCTGGATAATGCTCGTTAGTCAACGGCAGAAGATGGAACGACGGATCATCGAGCGAAAACTCGATGGCATCGTCCAGCGGTAGCAGTTGAAACTGGCCGCTGGCCAGCAGTTCGCCCATCCGCGAGTTGCCAACTTGGACGACGACGATCGCTCCGTCGACGGCAGGCTGCTGATCGATCGAAACCCATTCCGCAGCGACCGGTTCCAGCTGGCTCATTTCGACGCCATGCTTTTGCAAGATGCGTTTGGCGACCGAACGCGATCCCGAACCTTCGGGCCCCACGATCACATGTTTGCCAGCCAGATCGGCAAGCGATTGGATGCCGCTGTTCTGTCGGACCAGCACGTGTATCGCTTCATAATACAAAGGGGCGATGACGGCGATTTCATTCGACTTGAGAGTGCTGGCCTGCAGCAGAGCCAAGTCGACTTCGCGGTCGAGCAAACGTCGTCCGTTGTCGACGGAACCTTCGGTCGCTTCGGGCACCGAGGGGCGGCCGAGGACTTCGCTGAGCTTATCGGAGATCACGTGGCCGACGAAGTCGTAACTCCCGCCCGGCAGCCCAGTGGCAAAGTGAATCGTCCTGGGCAGTTGCTGCGACTGCCAGCTCGACAACGGCCACCACGCGAAGATCAAACACAATATCGTCAGCATGCCGACCAGCAGGCCGCGCTGCGCCCAGGTATGCGCCGGGCTAGGCTCGATGACTCGTCGGCCCAGCAGAGCGCCGACGATCGGAATGCCCATCGACCAATAGACCGCGCGGCGGAATGGCGAAAGTGGACGGGCCTGGATCGGTTCATCGCGCAGGTAGCGATCCAGGTCGTCTGCCAGTTCTTGGGCGCTGGCGTAACGGCGATCGGGGCTTTTATGCAAACACTTGGCAATGATCGTTTCGAGGTCCAGCGGCACGTCGGCTTGAACCTGGCGAGCCAGCGGGGCGGGACGATGCAGCACTTGGATGATCGTCTGCACGACGGACGACGCGCCAAAGGGTGGCTTGCCGGTGACCAGTGCGAACAAGACGGCGCCCATCGAGTAGACATCGGTTTGAAAGTCGTGCTCGTCGGTCCGACCGGCGGCCTGCTCGGGCGACATATAGCTGGGCGTGCCCAGGGCGGCACCGGTAGCCGTCAGGCCGGTGTCATGTCCGATCGATTTGGCCAGCCCAAAATCGGTGACGTGCACCTGATCGGTTTCGTCGACCAGAACGTTAGCCGGCTTGAGGTCGCGGTGCAGGATGCCGCGCGCGTGGGCGAACTGGATCGCGCGGGCGACATCGCGGACATAACGCGCCGCGCGGCGGCACTCCATCGGACCGTCCTGGATCAGCTTGGCCAGGTCGGTGCCGATGACCAAATCCATCGAGAAGTAATGGTGCCCTTCGTGCTCGCCACACTGGTAAACGGTCACGATGTTGGGATGGTCCAACTGAGCGGCGCTGCGAGCTTCCGTGTAGAACCGCTGGACCTCTTCGCTGCTGGCCAGCGCGCCGGAGCGGATCATTTTGACGGCGACCGCCCGGTCCAAATGCGCTTGGCGACCGGCATAGACGACTCCCATGCCGCCGCGTCCAAGCACGCGTTCGAGCACGTAGTCACCGAAACGGCACGGCAGGAGCGGCTGTGAAAGTTCCTGGGCAGGCGTGAGCGAGCCGAGCGAAAAACTGGGCACGACGGATGCCGGCGTCGCTGCCAGCGTGGCCGCGTTGGCATCGACAAATGCCGCAGCCGCGCCAGGCCGGGTGCGATGCTCGGCGAGCCCGTCTGTGGAATCAAAACGGCCTGACGCTAGGTTCTCCGACAACGCATTCCGCGGCGACGACAATCCCGGGCTCGGGCTGGAGCCAACCTGTGGCTGTCTGGGGACCAGCGGCTGCGTATCCTCGTTCGGATCGCTGATGCGCGAGGCGGCTGAGGCCCGCGCCTGCACCTCGCCGGAGCTCGCGCCGCTAGTCTGGTACGGGCTGGCCTGGTCAGTGCTGGCCTTGTCTGTGCTGGCCAGTTCGGTGGCAGGCAGTGGCCTGCGGGAATTCGCGTCGTGCAATGCCGCCGGTGCCAAGGGTAAGGCGGAGGCCTGCGGCGAAAGTGGACTGGCCGGTGAAAGTGGACTGGCGGGCGAACCGCTGGCCAAAGAAGAAATCGTTGGTCCGGCCAGTTGCTCGATCCAGTCGGCCGCCGCCAGGATGGCTTCCAACTGGTCGCGCATGGAAGGATTGCGGGCCAAGAACTGCTCGCGATCAGGAGCCTGCCCCTGATCGCAGCGCAGTAAATACTCTGCCAACGCCGACTCGACCGCTAGCTCGAGCGAGTCATCGTCTTGTGTTGACATGGCCCGTTTTTCCGTTCGAGATACCCTAACTCCGGAGCAACGTTTCCCAATTCGCTCAGATCATTATAACCTTGGCCGGTTTTTCGACAGCCTCGGTGCATTAACGGCTGGTGACGCCGCCACCGTAGACCGGGTGCTGCGCATTGCCGCCACTGCGGAGGTAAGCCAACAGGTCAGCCACCTCGTCGGCATTGAGCGTGTCGAGCAGGCCGCTGGGCATCATCGAGTTCTTGGCCGGCCGTTGCTCGGCGATGTCGTCGCGTTCGATGCCGGTAAAATCGCCCGGGGCGAGCATGTTGGTCACCACCTGCAGGACGTTGCCATTCATATTGGCCACGCGGCCGACGATGACCTTGCCCGACTCGGTCAAGAACTGTGTCGCGGCGTACTGGTCGCTGATTTCCTTATTGGGCTCGATGATCGAGACCAACATGTCGTGCTGGCTGAAGCGTCCGCCGGAAGCGGTCAAGTCGGGCCCCTGGATGCCTCCCTGGCCCGCAAAGCGATGGCACTTGAAGCACTGGGCCACAGCGAACATTTGCCGGCCGCGGGCGAAGTCTGGCTTGTGCTGGCTGTTCTTCAACGCCGTCTCCAACTCGTCGACCGTCCACTGCTTGACGACCGACCGCGGCGCCAAGTCCGACAGAGGATCGCGTGGTGCGGGCAAGGCGCCGGCCAGTTCGCCGAGCTGTGCCTTGGCTTGCGGATCAAGTTTGTCGAGCGCTACCTGGCGGATGTTGGCCAGGAAGCCTCCGAACGATGCTCCGCCGCGCTGGCTGGCCGCTTCGAAGAACCACTCGAAGTAGCGGCGACGCAGTTCGGGCGTCCAACCCTTGTCAACTTCGCGGAGGCAGAACGCGTAGTGGATCTGATCTTCCTGGGCGCTGGCGGTGCGCAGTTCATGCACGACCCGCTCGACGATTCCCGGGGCCTCCAGATAGACCAGCACGTTGGCCAGCTCGCGATTGACCAAGGCATTGCGCGTTGGGAATTTGTCGTTCAGTTGTCCGAGCAGCGCCGTCCGCTGTTGCTCATTCGGCCGCGACAGACGCAAGAAGACGAGCTCTTCGGCGCGCAGCAGTTCCAGCTGCGTAGCGATCGGCAGCGAATTGAAATCGATCGCTGCCAGTTTCTTGACCAGTTCCGCTTGGTCTTGTTTGGATTCCATTCGCGCCAGCCCGACGGCGGCGGTGATGACCGCTTGCGGGTCGGTCAGTTTCAACGCGGCTTCGCGCCACTTGTCGACATTCTGGTGTTCCAGGGCGATGCGGGCCGCAAAGCGAATGGCTCGGTCGGCGTTGCCCAGCTGAGCGATCGACGGCGCAATTGCGGCATCGGTCTGCTGGCCGTGGAAGGCTTCCAGCTCGCGACGCAGGTTGCGGGCTTGGATCACTTCCGCCGGTTCCTGCACGGTCGCCGGCGCGGTCGATTCATTGCCGGCGTAACGCAGGCGATACAGTGCGGAGAGGGTCTTGCGGCCTCCGACGGTGAAGTAGACACAGCCCTGTTGAGGGTGCACGACCAAATCCGTCACCGCCATCGGCGCCGCCGAAACCATGGCTTCGAAATTACCGGTATACGAAGCTCCATCGGGCGTCAGCGAGACTGCGTAAATGATTCCGTAGCTCCAGTCGCTGATCAACAGCGCCTGTTGGTACTTGGCTGGGAATTTTGCACCGGTGCCAAACGCGATACCGGTGGGCGAACCTGGGCCGATATTGACCACCGCCCCGAAACTATCGGGATAATAGTCGGGCCACTTGCCGGTGCCGTTGCGCCAACCGAATTCGGCGCCGCTGATCGCGTGGTTGACGCGCGTCGGACGGTACCACGGAGTACCGATATCCCATTCCATATCGGCGTCGAAGGTGAACAGATCGCCCTGCGGATTGAACGCGATGTCGTACTCGTTGCGAAAGCCGGTCGCCATCAGTTCGACGTTGGTGCAGTCGCGGTCCATACGGCAAATCCAGCCGCCGGGCGCCAAGCGGTCTTTCATGAAACCGCGGCCGTCGGGCATGCGGCCGAGGATATGGTCTTCCGACCAGTGCCGCGGCACCACCGACTTGGTCGCCTTCTCGGGAACATCGGACTGATTGCCACCGCAGAAGTAGATCTTGCCGTCGGGGCCCGGAATGATCGCGTGCGGCCCGTGCTCGCCAACGCCCTTGATCGGAATGACGTGCTCGACCTTGTCGTATTGATCGTCGTTATCGGTGTCGGTCAAGCGATAAACGCCGGGACCGCTCGGCCCTTGCCCGTTGATATTGATCAGCAACACGTTGTCGAAGGCGTACAGCCCTTGGGCCATGCCGATGTCGACTTTCAACTGTTCTACTTTTTGTGGCTCGGCTTGGGGATCGTCGGCGAGCGTCACGCGGTAGAGCTTGCCGTACTGATCAGAGGCGATCAAACGCCCCTTCGGGTCGACGCATAGGCAGACCCATGAACCTTGCTCTTTGATCGGCACTTCATACACCAGGTCGACCTGGAAACCTGGAGGCGTGCGAAACGCCCCGGCCACCGGCGCCTGCGCTTGAGCGCTGGTCGGGAGTGAGCATACGATACTGGCCAATGCGGCGTAGACTAAGCAACCAAGAAGCTTTCGAGGCATACGGCTATCCGGCGAAACAGGGGTAGTTGAGGGCCGATCCGGCGGGAGCGACGACACGGTCGGTCGCGCTCGAAGGGGGTTTCAGTATACTCTCCCTCGTCGGCGCGTCCCAGAGTCGCACAAGCGGCCGGCCGACCGACGCCGTACGCGCGCTCGCAACTGAAGAAACGACCGAAGGCTCGCATTTAGAAAAAGCAGGCTCATGGAAATCACTTGGGAACAGCTGGGCGATTCGTGGTTGGTCAAGGATCCGTCGGTGGCCTTGGGCTGGAAGGTCGACGAACTGGGGCAATCGGCGGAGGCCAACACGCTGCGCGATTATCTGCACATGCAAATGGCTGTCGCCGGCCTGCGCGTGCCGAGCGAAGCAGGTCAAGCGGAGATTTGGAGCGGCAATCTGCTGGCCAATCTTCAGGAAAAGAACCGCTTGCTCGGAGCCTATCGCCCGCCGGTCGACCAGCGACTGGAAGGTTTTCTAAGAACCCATTTTGGCGACGCGCCGCTGGAAGAACCGCTGCACTTGCCTTATCCGTCGCTGGTGCTCGACCGTCACGGTATGGCCCGCCTGCTCAGCTTGCCAGCCGACGCGGACCGCTTCGAGAACGAACTGCTGACCAGCACGCGAGTCTTCAACGGGGTAGTGCACAATCCGCGGGCCGATCGCCGCACGACGCAGGGCACGTTTCACGTCTGCGAAGGAGGGCTGCCGATTCCTGCCGACAAACGGTCGGTACCGAAAGCCGTTTTTGCGAGACTGTTCCACAGCGCTCTGCGGCCGCCCGAGGAAATGCTCGTGCTGCCCTATACGCGCGACTCGGCGGCGCCGGCCAAGACCTTCGTGTCACTGCTGATCCGTCCGCTGGTCTGCCCGGCTGTCGAAAATTTCTGCCGGCACAAATCGATGGAGATCCGCTTCTTTGCTCCAGGCGGACTGGTCAGTAACCTCGATTTCGTCGAATCGATCTTCGGCAACGCGGGCGATCCGCTGCTGCCGGAAAACGACGCGGCCTTGGATGTGCTGTATTGGTCGGGGCACACCGGCTGCGTGATTCTCGCGCCGCACTTGACGAAGCTGACCAAGGTCGAGCTCGGGCTGCCGCACTGGGACGATGCCACCGAGCGACAGCGCGACGACGGCATGTGCTGGCGCGATCCGAAGGAAAAGTACAACGACGGCAGCGCCTTCAAAGCGACCTGCCGCACCTCTGCCGGCATCATGGTCACGCTGATCGCCGACAACTACTACGGCTACTGCAAGAAGGAAGTCAAAACGCAGATCAGCTTTGCCGCCAACTTGATGGGCAACGTCGAAGAGGAGCACGCCGGCGGGGCGTTGGCCTTCCAGAGTTACTCGCTGGGCGACGAGTTCCAACTGGACAGCCAGCGGTACAACGGCCGGACGTTTGACGACGTGGCCAAGGACTATGCCGAGTTTGTCGATGCCCGGCCCGAGGGTTATGGTTTCGATCGCTTCTGCACGCATTTGATCTACGTCCCGGAGAATGCCAAGGCCAGCCTCTACGACCAACAGATTCGCTGGACGCGCGACGGACAAACGCAATCCCTGCGTCTGGAACCTGGCAAGGTGTACATGGCCCCGAGCGGTTACAAGCTGCAAATGGAAAAACATCCGGCAGCGCCCTCCTGGCGATTGGTCGGTACGGCCGGCGAAGGCATCGTGTGCCACAAGCCGTGCACCGTCAGCGGCGGCGGCAAGAGCGAGATCAGCAAATCGATTCGCGACTATATGCTCAGCGGCCCGATCTTCGTCAGCGACATCCACAAGGATTTCGAGGCGCTCGACGAATTGTTCGAGAAGGACTACTCGACGCGCTGGCGCAGCGATTCAAAAGAGAAACCCGATTACCGCGCGCGCCGCAGCCGGCCGCTGCTCGATCCGCACCGCACGCTCGGCAGCGTGATCAAACTGCTGACGCCTTCGAAGGAGTACACTCAGGAGTACAACGAATGGCTGGCCAAGATCCCTGGCTCGATCTATGCCATGGCCTTCATCATCAAGCGGTTCAGCAAGCCCGAATGGCAAGGCAACTGGCGCGAGCACTTCAGCGTCGACATCATCAACGGCCAAAGCGGCCATGAACTGAAGTATCACAATCGCAAACTGGTCGGCATGTACCTGCGCGTCGGCTTGGACGGCCAGCGGCGTTGGCGCACGTACAAACTCCGTCAGGATTTCGCGGCGGCCACCAAGGTTCAGATGGAAGACGACATCACCGCGTCGGTGGTCGTGCCCGGACGGTTTCTGAAAGGGCACCCACACGCCAGCCAGGAGCTCAGTTACAAGTTCGTAGCCAACTGCGAGTACCGCCTGTTCCAGCGCCCGGACGATGCCGTGCACCGTGGGCTGGACAAGCAGACCGAAGCGGACATGGCCGCACCGAACAATTTCTTTTGCAACTTCGAACCACTCGATCGCGAGTCGGCCGAGGGAATTGCCAGAGACGTGCTGAACTTCGACAAGTTCACCGCACCGATGCAGCAGCTGTTCACCAACTTTCTCGCTTCCGACCAACAGTACGTCGTGTCGTCGGCTCATCCGCGCTTGGTCGATGGCCAACCGAGCAAGAATCCGCGATACCTGCAGGATCGCCTGGATTTGAGCGATCCGGACAAACGCTATATCGCCCTGCGCGGCATGCGGCTATCGCGAGCTTTGCCGGCCAGCGCGCCAGTCTACCAACCGGTCGCTGCCGTGCTCTCGGGACGGCGCAACAACCCGCCGGACAAAGCCGCAGGAATCCGCTCGCTGGCGGTTTACAATCCGATCCACTACCAGGAGTTGCCCGAGCTGTTCATGGATTACATCTGTTCGCTGACCGGCAAGAGTCCGTCGACGACAGGTGCCGGCAGCGAAGGCGCGCTAACCAAGGGCCCCTTCAACGCGCTGCTACCGATTCATGATTTGAATGCGGCGTTCGTCAGCATGGTCGTTACCGGGCTGGACGGGTTCTCGACTGCGGCAGGCTTCATCGGCAGCGAGATGGAGTTCGAGCACGACATCAGTTTTCTAGTTCCGGAACTTTGGTGCCGATTGACGCCGGCAGAAAAGGACCCGCGAACCCTGATCGCCGAAGGCATGCTCGAAAAACTCGACGACTTCTCTTTCCAAGGGCGGACCGTACAAGCCAGTCGCCTGGGCTACCGGATCACTGCCGCCTTCGTGCACCAGTATTTCGGTCGCTTGTTCGACAATCCCGACAAAGTTTTTGACACGCGTATCTTGCGTCCCGAGGAACAGGATCCCGAGGGCTTTGCCGACGGCATCGATTCGATCGTCGAAGCCCAGCAGCGAGTTGCCAAAGCTTACTTCCTGGATGGCAGTTACGAAGCCGCAGTTCCACCGCTGAAGATCCTGCTCTCCGTCATGGCTCATGGACACTACGAGGAACGTTCCATCCACGCGCCCGAACTGCGGCAAGAATTCGAACGCGAGCGCATCCTGGCCAGCGACTGGTACCGGCAACGCCTCGAGGCCAAGCGCCGCGCCGACCTGACTCTCTGGCAGCGGCACATCCGAACCTTGCAGAATTACTGCGCCAAGCAATCGCATGCCGACGTGGTCCAGCGTCTGAACCTGGAGAACCGCCTGCAGGAGTGCCGCCAGCGGCTGCAGTTTTGCAACTCCGAGGCATACCTCGAGCGCATCCAAGGCACGCTAGGCGTCGACCCCCATCTGGTCCGCCCGTAGAGCACAAACTGAATTGCGAGGGGTAGAGCGGTGGGTGAGACAGCCGGGACGGCTGTCCTACTTTTGCCAGATCAAGTCGACGAAGGTCATTTCGCTCGGGCGCAGGGCGATGGAAGTCGTGTCGCCGGCGACGGTCAGTTTGGCGATGCGTCCGCCGAGATAGTCGACTCGGTGCGCCTCGGCGACCTCGCGCAGGGCGCGGATGCGGAGCGTGACGCTCTTGTTGGAAATCTCGCTCAGATGAATCCGCATGCCGATGCAGCGTCCGGTCGCGTCGATCAACGGAGCCTCGAGTTCCATGACGACATGCTTGGCGTCGCAGTGCATGAGCCAAGCGGCTGCGGCCGATGCATCGGTGGCGTTGCGTCCTCGGGCAGCGGCAGAGGTTTCCAGCGGGACATGGATCTCCGGCGCGTGCAAGCGGCGAGCGCTGACGACTGGGTTAGGCAAATCAACGCCGACACCGAGTTCGAACTGACCACCGCTGGCCGCGCCAGCAGCCAGTATGCTTTCGAGGAACCGCTGCTCGATCCGCTGATGGCACCGGAGGCCACCGGTTAATAGATAGGTGTGATAATCGGTTTCGTCGATCTCGATCAACGAGGGAGCCGTCGCTTTGCCGCCGCTCCAGGTCTGACGCGATCCGCAATTGTGCAGCGTGAGCACAGCCGATTCGTTGGGCCACGCGGTCCTCAGGATATAGGCGTCGCGCCAAACCGAACCCTGGGGCCGATCCAATTGAGACAGGCGGATGGCCAGCGAAAGAATGCGCGAACCGCGGGGCAGCTGATAATCGATTTCGTATTCGCCGCAGCGTTGGCCGCGCAACACCAATTGCCCTTGGACCCGGATCGCCCCGAGGACGGTCGAATTTTCCAGCACGCGGATGCCGGTCGCTTGAGCGGTCGAGAATTCGGCCGCGCCCGTGCTCTCGCGCAGCCGCCGGGCCACTTGCAGGCTCAAGCGATTGCCACGCTTGCCGGGTACATGCAGGCTGCGGAGCATGCCGGTGCGCGGGTCGATCTGTATCTCCAAAAAGTCGTTCAACAGCAAGCTTTCACTCGGAGCCAGCGTTTTCTCGCGCCGCCCGGGCGCTTCGCTGGCCGACTGCAAACGAACGTTCAACATGCCGTAGCCGGGCACATCGACCATCGACCAACGCTGGCCGCTGGCCAGGCCGCTGGCGTACAGCCACTTGCCGCCAGCGACGGGCGCCAATTCGGCCGGCGAGCGGAGCGTGAGGCGCTGCGGCGAGCTCGAGGCATTGATGACCAGTTCGCTCGTGGCCGGGCTGCCCGGACCGACGCGCAGCGGCTTGTGACCGGCCGCCCGCGCAAAACGCTCGGCGATGGCCAGCTGGACACTATCCAGTTCCGCATCGAGTTCCTTCGCGCGCTGCAAGCTCTGCGGGTTGTCGAAAAAACCATCTACCGCGTCGGCCGCTTGGGCCAATCGCGGCTCCAGTTCTTTCAGTTCCACGGCGCGCGTTGGACTCTCCTCGTCCGAGACTTCGGTCCGCGACGAGGCGTCCGCGGCCACCGCGGAATCGCTCGCCCCGCCCGATTGTTCTGCTGTGCCGCCTGACTGGTCAGCTACCGCGCTCGCAGCCGATTTCTCGGATGCTGCCTTGCCAGGGGCAGGGGCGAAGTGCTCGAGCTGATAACACAGGTTCAGTAAATTCTGCAATTCGCGAATCCGGCCGCTGAGTCGCTGATGCTGTTGGCTAGCGGCGATTACCGATTCGGGCTGGCTCGAATGTTCGGCCCCGAGCCAGTCGAAGACGAACTTGCGCGGCGGCAAATGCTCTTGGTGGTACGGCTGGTCCGTCTTCTCGAAAAAGTCGTCCGCATGCTGCCAGCGTCCGAGAGCGGGCGTGCGGGCGACGACGCGTTCGAGCAGTTCGAAGAAGGGGGAGTAGCTATTGGGCCAGTGGGCCAGCACGAAGACCGGCACATGCTGGTGGTCGAGCGATTCGGCGATACGGCGGCCGAGCGTGAGGTAGGTGGCTGCGTCCTGAGCGTCGGCCAACGGTGGAGCCAAGGCGTTGAGAAACGTCCCTTCGGACGCTTCCCAGGAGAATTTGGCGTGACTGCCGCTCGGGTAGGTTCCGCCCTGCCAGGCAATCAGCAGCGCGGCGATGAAGCCGCTGCGGCGGAGGTGCAGCGGCATATCGCTCATTTGCCCATAACTGAAACGCGTGTACACCTTGGGTGGCTGGAAGCCCAGCTCTCGGTACGCGGCCCTACCGCGAGCCAAATCGCGTTTGAGTGCATCGAAGCTCATCAAGGGGTGCGGCCGTTCCACATCGAGTCCGCCGGCCAGGCTTGCGCGGCCGGCCTCCAGTGCGGACTTCAGCTCGCCGGCGACTTGCGGATGCTGGGTGGTCATTTGCCGCAGCAAGTCGCCGCTGGCGATAAAGGTCGTCGCGTGTGGTCGCGAGAGCTGGCCGGTCACGGCAGCGCCGAGCGTCGTCGGCGCCAGCAAGCTCACATCGATGAGGCTGACGTCGAGCGAATAATAATGATCGCGTTCCTGACCGAGTTGGTCGAAGCACGACTGGAGCATTTTTTCAGCTTCGGCCGCATCACCGGCGATTGCCGCCGCGGCGGCCTGGTCCAGTTGGCTGTCGAAGAGGATCTGGTCGAGGTTGCTCGTGTAGCGCAGCTGCCGCGTGAGCAGTTGGATTTGCAGGTACGCATAGCCCAGAGCCGCGAATTCGTCTTGCCACTTGCGCGCGGTTGCCGGCGGCAGCGTCGGAGCTTCGGGCAATTGTCCCAGCCAGTCGGCCTGCAGGGCCCGCCAGTCGCGATCGGCAGCGTGCAGCCAGCCGCCGCCGCGCTGGGCCGTACCGGCCAGATCGCTCGGCAGTTTTGGGCGATTGATGTCGGCGGAAACCGCCAAAACGCCTTGAAAATCGTGCGGCGGTTGGTCAGCCGCTTGCCAGCGCGGAGCACCGCGAGTCTGGACGATGAGGCTCGGATGCCACAGGGCCAGCCAACCGTTGAGCAGTTGGAGGCTGTCGGAAGTGGACACAGATTCGGGGAAATCGTCCAAGCCGGAACAGGGGATGAGCCAAACGGATTCGCGCAGCGGCTGCGTCATGGTGGTGGTTATCTCTAAAGCGCCCGGGAGCAGCGTTCGTCACAATCGGCACGAGCCGAATTTGGACAGCGGCCCGCGGCGTCGGATCGACCGCTTCGGACGCGTGAAAATTTGAGCAAAGGCGTGGTGAAAATTTGACAGCTCGCCCGTCAACTCGATACAGTAAATGGGTGAGGGAATCTACAGGTTGGCGTTCTGCTTTGTTACTCCGTCTCGTCTCGACAAAGCTCGTCGACCCGGCCCGCGCGCCTCGGCGTTCGGCTTCCTCGCACTGGATCGACTCGCATTAAAGTAGCTCACATTCGGATTGGGTTGTTCGTGGCGGCGTTGCCCCGAGTGGGCGTGATGACCAGCGGAAAGTGAAATCAAGTCATGGCAAAGATCGCGTCTGTGTGGGGCCTCGAGATTGGCCAGAGTGCGTTGAAAGCACTCAAGTGTCGTCTCGATGGCGAAACTTTGGTCGCGGAAGCCTTCGATTATATCGAGTATCCCAAGATCCTGTCGCAGCCGGAGGCCGAACCCGAGACGTTGGTTCGCGAAGCCCTCGAGACATTCATCGGCCGTAACGATTTGAAGAAGTGCAAGGTCGGTCTGAGCGTTCCCGGCCAGAGCGGTCTAGCGAAGTTCTTCAAACCGCCGCCGGTCGAAGTGAAGAAGATCCCGGATATCGTCAAGTACGAGGCCAAGCAGCAGATCCCGTTCGACCTCAACGACGTCATCTGGGACTACCAGCAGATGGCTGGCGGTAGCGTCGAGGACGGTTTCGCTCTGGAGACGGAAGTCGGCCTGTTCGCGATGAAGCGCGACGCGGTCTACCGCGCGCTCAAACCGCTGCTGGCCCAGGGGATCGAAATCGATTTGATCCAGCTGGCGCCGTTGAGCATCTACAACATGATCACCTACGACCGCCTGGTCGATCCCGAGGCAGGCGAGGTGTTCGATCCGGATCATCCACCCAAATCGACCGTCGTGTTGGCGATGGGCACGGACGCGACCGACCTGATTATCACCAACGGCTTTCGCGTCTGGCAGCGCAACATGCCGCTCGGTGGCAACCACTTCACGCGCCAGCTGACCAAGGACCTGAAGCTGACTTTCGCCAAGGCGGAACACCTCAAGCGCAACGCCATGGAAGCAGAGGACCCGAAACTGGTCTTCCAAGCCATGCGGCCGGTGTTTACCGATATGGTCAACGAAGTCCAACGCTCGGTCGGCTTTTTCCGCAGTCTGAACAAGAAGGCGGAACTCTCGTCGATCGTCATGCTGGGCAACACGACCAAGTTGCCCGGCTTGTCGAACTATCTGAACAAGAACCTCGGCATGGATGTCGAGATCATGGACCGGTTCCAGAAATTGACCGGCGACGATGTGCTGACGGCCCCGGCTTTCAAGGACCATCAGGCGGCCTTCGGCCCGGTTTACGGCCTGTGCCTGCAGTTGCTCGGGCAAGGCCCGATGCACACCAACCTGGTCCCTAAGGAGATTCTCAAACAGCGGCTCATCCGCGCCAAGAAGCCCTGGGTCGTGGCCACGGCGGCCGCCTTGATGTTGGGCTTCGTCGTCAATTTGCTTTTTGCCAACGGCAGGACCGAATACGTCAGCGAGGCCAAATGGGGCGACGCGATCAAGAAGGCGGAAGCCACCCAGAGCGAGAGCAAATCGGAGAAAGATACCGACGGGGCGAAGCTTTCGACCGTGCAGTTGCTGACCAAAGTTGGCCAGGAAGTCAGCGGCAACGCCGACCGCCGCATCCTGTGGCTGGAATTGCTGCACAGCG
>JBQCJB010000543.1:0-15027 GCA_051953155.1 Aureliella sp.
CGTCAGAGCTTGGAAGGGAGCCAATGCCAACCGATTCGGATCTATGTCTGCAACTCGATCCATGGTGGCACCGGCAGCGCCATCAGCACATCGATCGGCAGCCTCGTCCGCGGAGCGTTGGCAGAACTCGAGTGCCAGGACTTTGCCGTCAGCGCTGTATGGTCGATCGCGATGACCAACGGAGCTGGAGGGGGCCTACCGGCCGCCGCCGCCCTGGCGACGCTGTGCGAACTGGACGCGCAGATGGACAGCAGCAATTTCGTGCCGCCGCTGATTCCCCGCTCGACATCCAAACCGGCGGCCAGCGGCCGACCGTTTGACTGGGTGACGCTGATCGACGGCGGGCTGGCTGGTTCATCGGAAGAGGCGGCGCGGGCGGTCAGTGCACTAGCCGAAGCGTTGTGGGTCGACAGCCACACGCTGGTCGGACCGACGCTGGACGCCTGCCGCGGTGCGAAGAAAACGCCTGACGCTAGCCACACGCGCAACTGGCTCCGGGCCGGACGCAGTTCGCTGGTGCGCCTGGGCAACCAACTTCAGCCGACTCAAGTGGCGCGAATCTGCTGCGCTCAAGCCCTTTCGCGGTGGCAGGCCTGCGTGACCAACGGAAACCCGATGCCGGGCAGCCATGACCACGACTGGCAAGTCGTCGGTTGGTCTCAGGCCCAAACGACGGCCATCATCGAACACCTTTCGAGTGAGTGTTTGCGAGTCCTGCGATTGATCGACGATCCGGCAGCCCGTCGCAAGGAATCCACCGCCGGCGCGAGTCCGTGGCGGAATCGCGCGTCGCTCAACGCCGAGGCCGTTCGGATGCAACTGGAACGCGACATGCGAATCGCTCGCCAGTGGTTTGCGGCTCAGATGCGGCCTGCGTATATCTCGTGGAAACTGCTGCAGCGGATCGTCCTGCGCGCGGTAGAGCGGATGCTCGAGCTGGCCGGCGCCAGCGACGAAGCGCTGCGCCGAGGCATCGCCGACGATCGATCCGAGCAAGAAGCCCTGACGGCTACGGAACTGGTCCGAGTACGGCAGTACATCGAACAGCTGGCCAGCAAGTGCGTGCAGCAGTTGCAATCGTCCCAGCCCCATGTCGAACAGTTGGCCCATACGCTGCAGACCTGGAACAGCTCGCTGGTGGCCGAGCAGAGAATGCGCGAGGATGTACCGACCGCGGCACTGACCGCTTGCCAATTGCCATCCACGTGGCGGCAGATGCTCTCGCGCGTGGAAGCGGTTCTCGACAAGAGCTTGCACCAGTTCGCTATCGGTCGCTGTTTCCAAGCCGCCGCGGGTGACGTGCCTCAGTCGCATGAGCCAGGTGCCTTGCTGAGCCTCGAGCACCTGCTGCGACTCTCGACCGATATCGTCGTGCGGTTGATGCGTGAGTCGGGCATCGAGGCTCCGGCTCCGGAACAGCAGGACAACCTTTCGGTCTCGCGCAGCGTCGTGCTGCAGGACGTCGAGGCTATGGTGCCCGCCGCCGCAGCCCGCGGCGGACGGCTGCACAGGTTGCTGGTGATAACTCCTTCGCAGCTGAGCGAAGTCCAGGATCGCTTAAGGCAACTGGATATGCACGCTTCGTGCACGATCGTGCCGGCTCAATATGGCGAGGAACCGGTCGCGGTCTGCGATGCTTCCGACTTGAATTTGGCGGCGATGGTCCATGCGTTCTGGCGTCCGACGGCCGAGACGTTCCAATTGGCCGAACGGCTGCACGCCCGCTGCGATGTCGCCTGGCCGGATATCGACCGCTTGCTGACCTCGGTCGCCGTCGAGCCCGTCTGCTCTTCACGAACGTGACGGGCAAGTTAAAATGCCGAGGCAACTTCTGGTGCGGGGCTGTCACTCGACCGAGCAGTGTTTCTACGCCCGCTCCCATCTTCGACGTTCTTCAGAGAGCCTGTGCAAGTGTCGGAACCGATCATTAGTGTCAGTGGATTGCGTGGGATCATCGGCGACCAACTGACGCCCCTGGTGGCCATGCGCTACGTTGCAGCCCTGGCCTCCAGTCTCGGAGCGGGCGAGGTCGTCGTCGGCCGCGATGGCCGAGCCAGCGGCGAGATGCTCTTTCAAACGATCGCCAGCACCCTGGTCGGACACGGCATGACGGTCATCGACCTGGGCGTAGCGGCCACGCCGACCGTGGGCGTCGCCGTCCGCGAATACGGCGCGACCGCAGGCATTCAAATTTCCGCCAGCCACAATCCGCGGCAATACAACGGCTTGAAACTGTTCGCCGGCAGCGGCCGCGTGCTGAGCAAAGCAACCGGCGAACGCGTTTTGGCCAGCTATCAGGAAGGCCGCTCGCGCTGGCAAGGTATCGATCATCTCGGCAAACAAATGACGGTGGCCGATCCGCATGCCCGTCATCTCGAATTGGTGCTCGACACAGTCAACGTCGACTTGATTCGCAGCCGGCGATTCAAGGTATTGCTCGACAGCAACTGCGGCGCGGGCAGCCTACTCGGCCGCCGCTTGCTCGACAGCCTGGGTTGCGAAGTGACGATTCTCGGCGACCGACCCGACGGGCAATTCGAACACCCACCCGAACCGCTGGCAGCCAATCTGCAAGCGGTTTGCCAACGAGCGATCGAGAGTGGCGCTGATATCACCTTCTGTCAGGATCCCGACGCGGACCGGCTGGCGATCATCGACCAGCAGGGCAATTATATCGGCGAAGAAATGACGTTGGCCCTGTGCTTGCTGAGCGTGCTGCCGCAATCCCCAGGACCGATCGTCACCAATTGCGCGACCAGCAGTCTCTCGAAACATCTGGCCAGACATTTCGGCGTCGCCTACCACCAGTCGGCTGTCGGCGAAGCCAACGTCGTCGACGAGATGCTGCATCGCAAGGCGGTTTTTGGCGGCGAGGGCAACGGAGGGCCGATCGACCCGCGCGTCGGGCTGGTGCGAGACAGCTTTGTCGGCATGGCCCGCGTGCTGGAACTGCTGGCCGAACGCTCGGTGCCGCTCAGCCAGATCGTGGCGTCGCTGCCTCCGCTGACCATGGTCAAGGACAAGATTTCTCTGCCCGCTTCCAAGCTGCCGACCTTACTCGATACACTATCAACGGAAATGTCCGCCGAGTCGACCAGCCGCCTGGACGGCTTGCGCCTGGACTGGTCGGACCAGTGGCTCTTGGTGCGCGGCAGCAACACCGAGCCGATCGTTCGCCTGATCGCCGAAGCGCCGACGGTAGCGGCCGCACAGCAACTCTGTGACCAGGCTCGCCGGTTGGCCGATCAGCTTTAGCTTCACTAATAACAGACCAATCAGCGTGAACCAACCACGACGCGCGGCCCTCAGTTTTATCTTCATCACGGTCGTGCTGGATGTTTTGTCGCTGGGCGTCACCATTCCTGTGCTGCCGACGCTGGTGGCCCAATTCTTCGATGGCGATGTAGCCGCGGCCGCGCCGTATTACGGCTTGTTCGCGACCGTGTGGGCCATGATGCAATTCCTGGTCGCCCCGGTCATGGGCGCGCTGAGCGACCGCTTTGGCCGGCGCCCAGTGCTACTGCTCTCGTGCCTGGGTCTGGGGCTGGACTACATGTTGATGGCCTGGGCGCCGACCCTTTGGCTGCTCTTCATCGGCCGGGTGATCTCCGGAATTACGGCAGCCAGTTTTGCAACGGCGGCTGCCTACATCGCCGACGTAACGCCGCCCGAAAAGCGAGCGGCCAGTTACGCTCTGTTCGGCGCGGCCTGGGGTTTCGGGTTCGTGCTCGGGCCGGCTGTCGGTGGCGCCCTGTCGGTGGCCTATGGATTGCGCGTGCCGTTCTGGGTCTCTGCCGGCCTGACGCTGCTGAACGCTGCTTACGGTTACTTCGTGCTACCCGAGTCCCTGCCGAAGGAAAGCCGCAAGCCGTTCGCCTGGAGCCGCGCCAATCCGCTCGGCTCGCTGCGGCTACTGCGTTCCCATCCGGAACTGCTCAGCCTGGCCTCGATCATCCTTCTCTACCAACTGGCTCACCAGGTCCTGCAGAGCGTCTTCGTCTATTACGCGATGTACCGCTACGGTTGGAGAGAAAGCCGCGTAGGCTACACGCTGATGGCTGTGGGCATCGCCAGCATCATCGTGCAAGCTTTTCTCGTGCGGAAAGTGGCCGGGCGTCTGACCGAACGCACGATGCTCTATGTCGGTCTGACCTTTGGCGCCATCGGTTACACGATCTATGGCATCGCGCCCAACGAAGTCCTCTTCTGGTGCGGTATCCCGGTCTTCGCTCTGGTCGGATTTTTCTCACCAGCCATTCAAGGACTGATGACCAAACGCGTGCGCGTCGACGAGCAGGGGCAATTGCAAGGAGCCAACAGTTCGCTGATGGGAATCGCGGGCATGATCGGTCCAAGCATCTTCGCCAACTTGTTCGAGCAAGCCTCGCTGTGGAGCCAACACTCGTCCAGCCCGGTTCTCGGCAAGCCTTTCTATCTAGCCGTCGGCGTGCCCTTCTTCTTCGCCGCTACGCTCCATCTGGTCGCCTTCATCATCGCGGCAAGCGTTTTCGCCAAGAGCCGCGAGGCCGCGGCGCCGTCAGTCGTTCAATAATTCCAGCGTCCGCCCGTCGAGCTCGCCGCCAAAATATTTCTGCAGAGCTTGCTTGAACAGCGACTCCGTCGGCGCTGCCAACGCAAAGAGCGTCAGCGACGAATGGAATTTCAAACAGTCGGGCATGCCGAAAATCTGCTCCGCCGACCGGCCGTCGACCTCCAGTACCAACTGGAGGCATTGGCGCAGCCGCGGTCCCAAGACCGGATGCTGCCAATACTCCGCAGCTTCCGCAGGTGAATCGAGCGCGTAGCGCTGCGACATCTGGCTCGGTGCCAATCCGCGCAATTGCGGAAACACGAACCACATCCAGTGCGATTGTTTTCGCCCCTGGGACAATTCGCGAATCACCTGCTCAAACACAGGCTGCTGCGCTTGCACGAAATGTTCGAATCTCTCGGACTCTGGATATCTCTCGGACTCTGGACGTGGCGTGGTCATCGCATTCGCTTTCCGCAAAAACCTCTCAGGTGCCGCGGCGATTGCCGTACCACAGGATGTGGCTCCGCGGACAATAGTGAAATCCATGTTGCCCGCACCAGGGGACGAGCCACTCGGCGCGACGTTCGAGTGCTTCGGCGGTCGTCCCTTCGGGCATCAGCCAGACGCGATTGGCATCGACCGAGCCTAGCTGGCCGAGATAGGCCAAGACCTCCTGGGCGTCGGCCAGCGTACTGACGACGAACTTCAGCTGAACGTCGTAGCTTTCAAGCCAGCGGCGGACCAGATCGACTCGCTGGCGGCGCTGATTGTGGGTTGCGTGCCAGGCCGCATGGGTGGCCGCATCCGGAGCCGAGCTGGCCAGTTTCGGGCTGATCGACAACAGATCGCACTCGAAGTCTTGATCTACCGTGCCTGCCGTTTCGATGGTGACGCGGCGGCCGGCCTGCCGCAAGCGCCGGCTGATCTCTCCGATGCGCGGCGTGATCAAGGGTTCTCCGCCTGTGATGACCACGTCAGGTTCGGAAAAGGCCAGCACGCGGTCGAGTATTTCATCGACGGTGAAGAACTCTCCCTCCGGATGCCAGGAGGCGAAGGGCGTGTCGCAGAACCAACAGCGGAGGTTGCAGCCGCTGGTCCTCAGGAAGACGCTGGGAGTTCCGGTCCAGCGTCCCTCGCCCTGACGGCTGGCGTAGATTTCCGAGATCCGCACGCGGGCTGCCGAGTGGTCCGGTTCGGCACCGGGCTGCGCCTGGTCAGCGAGCTTGGCCAGTTCGGCTGCCTGGCGGGCGTCGTCGGTCGGAGGCTGGGGGGCGTTGGCCCCCTTTCGCACTCGGGGCTCAGCTCTCATACTGCCCACTCCGTCCGCTCCGCCGGGAAAAGAACTGATAATTTGCTTGTACAAGGGTTTGAGGAAAGCCTATCGTGACCACTCCGTTTCAAGAAACGCTCGAGACGTTCGAGAATTCTTATCCCGACCGCGAATACACGATCGAAATCACCTGTCCCGAATTCACGTCGGTTTGTCCCAAGACGGGCCAGCCGGACTTTGGCGTCCTGACGTTTCGCTACGTGCCCGGCCGGTTGTGCGTGGAACTGAAAAGTCTCAAATTGTACCTGCAACGCTTTCGCAATGAAGGCATCTTTTACGAGAACGTGACCAATCGCATCCTCGATGACTTCGTGGCCGTGGTCCAACCGCGTCACGTAACTTTGGAAAGCGACTGGGGAGCCCGCGGCGGGATCACCACCGTCGTGACGGTCAGCTACGACGCATCGGCCGGCGAAGATTAGCAGCCGCCAAGCGCGCCGGCCGACCTTGGCCGCCGCCGAAATCGTCGAACTGCGTTGCCCGTCATCGAAAACACATCAACGACCGATCAGGAAACCGAAGGACCATGAGCGACAGACCGCGAGCCATATTGAGTGGATTTGGAGACGAGGCAGCGAACGACAAGTTGGCCGTCCAGCAGTTCGCGGCCTTTGCCGCGCTCGGCCTAAAGCACTATTCGATTCGCTTCATCGACGTCGGCGAAGGCATCAAGAACGTCATGGCCCTGAGCCCCGCGGAACTGAAGAAGGTCAAGCAAATGCAGGCCGAGTATGGCCTGAGCGTCGCCACCGTCGGTTCGCCGATCGGTAAGGTCAAACTGCTGGATGTCGACGACGGAACGACCAATCGCTACGTCCCTTTCAAGCAGTACTTGTCCAAGGAAGTCAAACACGCCTGCCACGTGGCTAACGAACTGGGCACGACGCTCATCCGTGGGTTTTCGTTCTATCATCCGCTCAACACCAAACCCGAAGATCACTTGCCGCAGGTCGTCGACCAGCTGGGAAAGATCGCCGAGGAGTGCGACAAGCACGGGTTGACCTTCGGCCTGGAAGTCGAGGCCAACCTGGTCGGACAGACGGGCAAACTGCTGGCCGAAATCCATCGCAAGGTCAAGCATCCGGCTTTGGTGACGATCTTCGACGGAGCGAACCTGGTTTGCCAAGGCATGACGCCCGATGAAGTTTTTGCGGAGTACGTGGCGATGAAGCCGGGGCTCGGTTGGGTTCACATCAAGGACTACCGACATCCGTCAACCACCGGCCGCATCACGCACGTCGACGAAGCTTCGCTGAAGAACTTCGTCCCGGCCGATATGGGCGACACCGGGCACGAAGCGATCCTGCGCGATCTGGCCAGTGAACTGCCGAAGATCGAGAAACGTATGCGCAAGCGGGGCGCTCCCGGCGTCATCTTCGATCTGGAACCGCACGTCAAGGGTGGCGGTCAGTTCGGCGGCTTTAGCGGGCCGGATGGATTTGGCGTGGCCATGCGAGGCCTGTGCCGCACGCTGGACTACGTCGGCATCGATTACGACCTCCGCGACTTCGAAACGATCAAAGCCAGCCGCGGTTTCTAGGGCTGGCCAGGCCAATGATGCGAGCGATTGATGTGCGGTATCACCGGGGCGTTATGGTTTGATCCGTCTGCGGAGATCTCCTCCGAGACTCTCGACGCCATGACCGATGCTCTGACGCATCGCGGCCCCGATGACCGAGGCACATTCTTTAGCCCTCTCCAGCGCGACGCCGCCGGGCTGGTGCCCGGCGTGCGGCTCGGGTTCCGCCGGCTGTCGATCATCGACCTGGCCGGCGGCCATCAACCGATGACCAACGAAGATGGTTCGGTGGTCATGGTCTTCAACGGCGAGATCTACAATTATCGCGAGCTGCGTCGGCGGCTGGAGGGTTCGGGGCATCGCTTCCACACCGATAGCGATTCCGAAACGATCATCCATCTGTACGAGGATCTGGGGCTGGAGTGCTTCTCGGCGCTCAATGGCATGTTCGCGATCGCCATCTGGGACCGGCCGCGACGTCAATTGGTGCTGGCCCGGGATCGACTGGGCAAGAAACCTCTCTTCTATCAGGCCACCTCCGACCAGATTCTGTTCGGCAGCGAGCTCAAGGCCTTAGCCGCCAGCGATTCGTTTCGCCGCGAAATATCCCCCGGGGCGATCGACCAGTTTCTGACCTACCAATACGTACCCCACCCGGCTTCGATTTATCAGCATTCACGCAAAGTTCCGCCGGGCCATGTCGCCGTCATTCGGGACAGCCAGTTGCAGGTCACCAAATACTGGCAGACCGACTGGCGCGAAGAATGCGAGACGAGCCCTGCGGACGCGGCCAGCCGACTGAGGGAACTGCTCGAGGACTCGGTGCGGCTGCGGCTGCGGAGCGACGTGCCGCTGGGCGCCTTTCTCTCGGGCGGCGTCGATTCGTCGCTGATCGTTGCTTTGGCTCAGCAGCAACTCGACCAGCCGCTACACAGCTTCAGCATTGGCTTTCGCGAATCGGACTTTGACGAATCGGCCTATGCCCGACTGGTCGCCGGCTGGGTGAGAACCGAGCATCGCGAGTTCCAAGTCTCGCCCGACGCGGTGCAGATCCTCGACCGACTGGCGTACCATTACGACGAACCCTTCGGCGACAGTTCGGCCATCCCGACCTGGTACCTGTGTGAGATGACCCGGCGTCACGTCACTGTCGCTCTCAGCGGCGATGGTGGCGACGAACTGTTCGCCGGCTATGAGCGTTACCGCGCGCTGTGGCTCAGCCGCTGGCTGGAGCATGCCTTGGGGCTGCGGTCGCTCTTGGGCAGTCGCTGGATTCAGAAGTTGCCCACGTCGACGCGGCAGCGGTCTTTCGTGCGCCGTTTGCAGCGGTTCGGGGCCGCGCTGAGCGCTCCGCTGGCCCGCCGCTACATGAACTGGATCCAAATCTTCCCCGAAGCGATGCGCGCCGAGCTCTACCGGCCCGAATTCATCGAGACTTTGCCCGAAGAGGATCCGTTCGAGTTCTTTGAAGGCGCCTGGACAGAGACGCTCGGCCGGGATGTCATTTCGCAGGCGTCGTTGTCCGACCTGGTGACGTATTTGCCCTGCGACCTGATGACCAAAGTCGATATCGCCTCGATGGCTCATGGCTTGGAATGCCGTCAACCGTTTTTGGATTACCGGTTGGTGGAGTTTGCCGCAGGCCTGCCGTCGCGGCTGAAGTTCCAGCATGGCAAAGGCAAGCGTCTGCTGCGCGCGGCCTACGATAGACTGCTGCCGCGGCAGATTTGGCAGCGGCGGAAGATGGGTTTTGGCGTTCCGCTGGGTGCCTGGTTTCGCAAGGAGCTCCGCGAGTTGACCGCGGCGCGACTCTTGAGCGATCAATCGCGATGCCACGCTTACTTCCGCCCCGAGACAGTCGCCAGACTGGTGGACGAACACCAAACCGGCCGCGTCAATCACAGTTACCGCCTGTGGAACCTGCTGATGTTCGAGAGCTGGCTGCGCAGGTGGGCGAGCTAAGCCGCCGCAGCAGGGATACCAAAAACGGGCCCTTCCTGATTAAAATAGGGCCGGCACGGGAGCGTAGGCTTTGTCCCGTTTCGACAATTGATCCTTGGATTTTTTCATGCAGTTAGCCCAATTCTATGCGCCTGGCCGCTGCGCCCTGTCGTTTGAACTGTTTCCGCCCAAGACTGAGGCGGGCGTCGACACACTGCTGACGACGGTCGGCGAGTTGATGGAGTACGCGCCCGATTACATGACGTGCACCTACGGCGCCGGCGGCTCGACCCGAGACCGGACGCTGCAGGTTGCCACCGCCGTGCGCAGCCAGTTCGGCATCCCCGTCGCCTCCCACCTGACGTGCGTCGGCTCGACGCGCGACGAGCTGAGAAACTATTTGCGGCTAGCCCATGAGCGCGGCGTGGACTACATCGTGGCTCTCCGCGGTGACCCGCCCAAAGGCGAAACGACCTTCAAGGTCACCGAAGGTGGACTGCGGTATGCGAACGAATTGGTCGCGTTGATTCGCGAGGAATTCGGTCATTTTGGAATCGCGGTTGCCGGATACCCGGAAGTGCACCAGGAGTGCGCTAGCTTCGATCTGGACCTGGCCAATTTGAAACGCAAAGTCGACTCCGGTGCCGACATCGTCATCACCCAGTTGTTTTACGACAACGCCGACTTTTTCCGCTTCCGCGATGCATGCGAGCGGCTGAACATCGACATCCCGATCGTCCCGGGAATTTTGCCGGTGACCAACCTTGCGCAGATCAAACGCATCACCTCGCTGTGCAAGGCCCGACTGCCCGAGTCTTTTGTCCAGAAGCTCGGCGAGCGTGACGATGAACAATGGCAGTTCGAGGTCGGCGTCGAGTACGCGCAAGATCAGGTCCGAGACTTGATCAACGCAGGGGTGCCGGGCGTCCACTTCTACGTCCTGAACAAATCTTCGGCGACCAACCAAATCCTGGCCGGGCTCAACGGCCTCAATCGGGCCGCCTGAACCGCGACCGGAGTCGACCATCCAACAACCTGACGGAGCCGCACGCTTGTTGGAACTCGCTACTGGTTCTCGCCTGCATTTTGGGTTGATGGAACTGGCCGCCGACCAACCGAACCGTTTTGCCGGTTTGGGTTTGATGGTCGAAGCGCCGCAATTGAAGGTCCGGGTATGCCAGGCTGCTTCGCGGGCTGGTACGCCACCGCTGCGCGGCCCCGCCGATCCCGAGGTTGCCAAGCGTGTCCAAGCCGCGCTCGCGCAAGTCCAGCGAGCTCTCGGTCGTCCACTGCCAAGCGATCTCATGGTCGACGTACCGAAGCATCCCGCGCTGCATAGCGGGCTGGGGCTGGGTACGCAGCTGGCCGCAGCTGTGGCCACTGCCGCTTGCCTGGCGCTCGAACCGCCGGTGCCTGAGCGCGCGAGCCCCGGCTCCGCCCCGTCGACAAACGGGCTCGGCATCGGCAGCCATCCGGCCGCGGACCACTGGCAGGCAGTCGCGCTTTGGGCGGCTGCAGATGGCAGAGAGCAAATTCGCCAGTTGGCTCAACTGGCCGGCCGCGGCAAACGCTCGGCGATCGGTCTGCATGGATTTTTGTACGGCGGCCTGATCCGAGATTTGGGGTACGACTTGCCCACCGCGGTGCCAGACGCAGTGCCCGACGATGTGCCGGGCGCGGTGCCAAACCGAGCGCCGGCGCTCCGCCCCATCGCGACCCGCTCGGTCGCTTTTCCGCGTCACTGGCCAGTCGTCTTGATCTTGAGCGTTGTCGGCGGCGACGTGCACGGGGCAGCGGAAGAGAATCTGATGGCGGCTGCGGCTGCCACGCCCAACGTCCAGCGCTGTGCCATGCTGGAGCTGAGCGAGCAGTGCATCGATCGGGCCCGCAGCGAAGACTTCGGCGGCTTTGTCACTGCGTTGGAACAATACATGACGATGGCAGCCAGTCTGTTCGAACCGGTCCAGTCGGGACGCTATCGCGATGCAGTGGTCGCGCGGCGGGTCGAGCTGGCCCGCGGGGCTGGGCTGCGTGGCGTGGGGCAGAGCAGCTGGGGACCGACCGTCTTCGGCTTTGCCGCCGACTTGGACGCTGCCCAGCGAGCGGCCGACACACTGCGAAGCCAACTTGCTGGCGATGCCGCCGAAGTGCTCCTTACTCAAGCCGCTGACCACGGCGCGCAATGGCGCTCGATTCTGCCCGGAGTTCAACATGCCCGCTAACCTGACGCAGCAGTACCTCAAAGCCGAAGCGGCCTACCGCCAAGCGCAGACGCCGCAAGAGGAATTCGAGTGCTTGCAGGTGATGTTGCGCGAAATCCCCAAGCACAAAGGGACCGATAAACTCCAGGCCGATCTGAAGGCCAAGATCGCCAAGCTAAAGGCCGAGATTCAAAAGGGGGCCTCGCAGCCCAGCGGTGGCAAGACGACGCAGAAAATCCCGCGTCAGGGCGCCGGGCGAATCGTGATGCTCGGCGCTCCCAACAGCGGCAAGAGCCAGTTGCTGGCCGCGCTGACGCGCGCACAGCCCGAGATCGCACCCTATCCGTTTACTACGCAGGCGCCGCTGCCGGGCATGATGCTGTACGAAGACTGCCCCTTCCAGTTGATCGACCTGCCGCCGGTCACGGCCGACTTCATGGACCCGGCGACGATCGGACTGGTCCGCGGGGCGGACCTGATTTTTTTGGTGATCGATCTGGCCAGCGACAGCGTGCTGGAAGACACGCAAGCGGTGCTCGCCCGCTTTCAGGACAGTAAAACGCGGCTCGCCTCGCACAGTTATCTCGACGACGAAGATCTCGGCGTCAGCTATACCGCGACGTTTCTCGTGCTGAACAAATGCGATGATCCGGGAGCCGAGGAACGGCTAGCAATGCTCGACGAATTTGTCTTGAAAGATCTGCCCGAGGTAGAACGTTTCCGAGTCAGCGGACTGGATGGCAGTGGGCTGGATCAGTTGCGGCGACGCGTCTTCGAGAAACTGGAGATCGTGCGGGTCTACACCAAGCATCCCAAGCAGAAGGAGCCCGACATGAGCAAGCCGTTTACGATCCGCCGCGGAGAGACGCTGGTCGAAGTAGCCGAGCACGTCCATCGCGACATGGCCAACTCGCTCAAGGGCGCTCGCGTTTGGGGAGCCGCCGTCCACCCGGGCACACCCGTCAAACCTGACTACACTCCGCAGGACGGCGACATCGTCGAGCTGCACTGAGTTCCGTCGCCACGGTCTTTGGTAACAAAAAACCGCTGCCGACTCATAAGCAGAATCAGCAGCGGCGGAGCGTTTCGACATGTTGAAGGCGAATCAGTAAAGCGAGCTCGCCTTACTTCTTGCCTGCGAGATCATGGGCAATCTTTTTCGCCTTGTCGAGATGTTCCCGAGTCGCCTGCTCGGCCTCAGTAACCAATTGTCCCAGTTCATCCGGGCCGCTGCTCTTGATCGCTTGCAGTTTGGCGAGCATGCAGGTGTGGGCGACGATTTGCTGGCCGATGTAGCCCATATCGAAGTCCTCGCCCTCATACTTCTGCAGCATTTCTTTCGTCATTTGCAATTCGTTATCGCCAGCCTGATCGACGACCGCGATCAATTGCTGGGGAACGCGGTTGCCCATGCCTCGACCGCGGCCTGCGCCAGGTGCGGCTTGAACGGCCGGTTGACCAGCTGGCTGCGCGGTGGCTTGAGCCGCGGTGACAACGCCCGCCTGTCCCGGGCGGATGTTGGGGTTGATGCCGGGGTTAGCGGTCGTAGCTGCGCCCGGGGTCGAGCTGCCGCCGGGGGTCGCGCCGCCAGCTTGCCCGGCCGCGGAGGAAGCCTGCGAAGTGCCGCCCGGAGGCGTGACCGCGCGTTCTTCACCGTTGGTGTTCGATTGCGAATTGCGGACGTTGGAGCCGGTTTGAACCGGGGTGGTGGTCAGCGTGGTGGCGGCTTTGGCCGATGGCTCGCTCTGGCCAACCAGTTGCCGCAGTCCCTGCCGTCCTTGCGGTCCGCCGGCGCCCGGTTGTCCTCCCGGCTGTCCGTTGCGGACGTTAGCCTGATCGATCTTTTGGATCATCTCCGTGTGCGACTTGACCATCATCTGGGCAAACTCTTTGACGCTGTCCGACTTCGCCTTTTCGGAAGCCAGCTTGCCGAGTTCAACTTCGGCTTGGTTGCCTTGTCGCAGCGCGTGAGCCAAGAAGGCTGCTACGCTCATACCGCCTTGCCCCTGGCCGGCTTGTCCCTGGCCGGCGGGTCGACCTGCGGCTTGCACCTGGCCGGTCGCGCCCGGGTTGATCTGCAGCGGGCTGGCCGTGGACCGAGTGCCTTGGGCCGTCGCCTGCCCGCCGACGTTGCCGGTATTTTGAACCGGGGCAGCCGAGCCAGCTTGAACCGGCGCCGCGCCTGCGGTGCTGGTTCCCGTCTGTGCCATGCCGATAGTCGGCGCGGCGGCTAGAGCCGCGAACAATGCCAAGTGACGAAGTCGAGTACGCATGCGAACCTCCAAATTGTCTTGAACCGAGAATCAACCTTGTGAGGCTGGTCAAGACATCGCAAAGTGCGCGCCCGCCGAGTGAGCTGCTTGGAGGATTCCAAAGAGTTTAACGGCGCGCCTGCGCCGCCTTGTCCATACGAGCCCGTCAGCGATTCCAGAGTGGCATCAATTGACTGACGAATTGAGTGATGAAGATGAGCGCCCCGACAGTAGCGCTGGTCAAGCAAGCCAAGAGGACGGCGCCGCTGGCGATGTCCAGAGCCCGCCCCACTTGATCGTTGTGACCGGGCGATAACCCGGCTGCCAGCTCTTCAATCGCGCTGTTCGCTAGTTCGGCGGCGAAGACCAACCCGATGCACAGCACCAGCGCGCACCATTGCCAGAGCGTGCAGCGGAGCAGTGCGGCCAGCGCGACGACCGCCACAGCGACGGGCAAGTGAATCGCAAAACTGGTCTGCCCGCGAATGCCATAGAAGACTCCGCGCGCCGCGAGATGGAATTTGCGTATCCAGTGTTTCATCCGCCTTCGGCCCTATCGCGTCCCCCGCAATCCGATTCAACCGCGCGAGTGATGCACCAGATGAGCCAGGTCGGATAACAGCAACTTGTCGATCGCCAGCCGCACGGCTGCGGTCGAACCCGGCAAACAGAAGACGAGCAGGTCGCCGGCGCGGCCCGCGATCGCGCGGCTGAGCATCGAAGCGGCCCCGATCTCGGCGTAGCTCAGCATCCGAAACAACTCGCCAAATCCCGGCAGTACGACATCCAACAGCGGCGTCACCGCTTCGGGTGTGCAGTCGCGGGGCGCAACGCCGGTGCCCCCGGTAATGAGCAGCGCGTCCAGCCGCAATGTTTGCGCCTTGCGGACGGCGGCTCGAATCGCGTCAATCTCGTCGCGGACGATCGTGCGGTCGACGATTGAATGCCCGGCTTGGGAAAAGCGGTCGACCAACATCTGACCGCTGGAATCGGTCTCGAGCGTCCGTGAGTCGCTGACGGTCAACACGCCCAGCCGCAGAACTCCCTTGGATTGCCGCCGATGTTCGTCCGCCGGACTGCCAGAGACCGAGGCGCTTGCACTGGTCATAGCCGCAACCTCTCTTTACTTGGTGACCTTCGACCAGTCCTTGCGTTGGCGACTGCTCGGGATACCCATTTTCTTGCGGTACTTGGTAATGGTCCGCCGCGCGACCGTCAGTCCGATCTTGCACAGCTCCTTGACCAGGTCG
>JBQCJB010000544.1:0-9305 GCA_051953155.1 Aureliella sp.
AACGCGCCGCCGAGGCCGCCCGCCACTGGAACGGCTCGGGACTGGTCATGCCAGCCGACGTCCGCAGCCGCACCGAGATGCTGGAGTTCTTCAACGCGGTCAAGGCCAAGTTCGGGCGCGTCGATTTCCTGATCAACAACGCCGCCATCCTCCGCGATCGAACGGTCAAGAAACTGTCCGACGATGAATGGGATGCGGTCATCGAGACCAATCTCTCGGCGGTTTTTCGCGTCAGCCAAATCGCGCTGCCGCTGCTCGAGGATGGCGGTCGGATCGTCAACATGGCCTCGATCTCCGGCGTCATCGGCTTCTATGGCCAAGCCAACTACGCCTCGGCCAAGGCGGGGATCATCGCGCTGACGAAAGTGCTCAGCCGCGAACTGGCCGCCCGCCGGATCAATGTCAACGCCGTGGCTCCTGGAGTGGTCCTGACCGAGATGGGAGCTTCGATCCCGGAAGCGGCCCGCCAGCAGATGCTCGCGCAAATCCCGCTCGAGCGCTTTGGCGAACCGGAGGAAATCGCTGCGGTGATTCTCTTTTTGTGTAGCGACCTGGCCTCCTACGTCACCGGGCAAACGCTGCACGTCAATGGAGGCTGGTGGGCTTGAAACGCTCGCGCGGGAGCCCGTGCGAGTGCGACTGCTGAAGATTGAACATGCTGCCACTGGATGCCAAGCTCTGCTCCGCCGAGGAAGCCGTCGAACATATTGTCGATGGCATGACGATCGCCTGCGCGGGCTTCGTCGGCGCCGGCCACCCGGAAGCCGTGACAGCCGCGCTCGAGCGACGCTTTCTCGCGTCGAACCAGCCTCGCGATTTGACACTGGTCTACGCAGCCGGCCAGGGCGACGGTCGCGGGCGTGGGTTGAACCATCTGGCCCACGCGGGTCTGCTGCGGCGCGTCGTCGGCGGGCACTGGGGACTGTGCCCGCGGCTGGGGCAACTGGCACTCAGCGGCGCGATCGAGGCGTACAACTTCCCGCAGGGAGTCATTTGCCATTTGCTGCGCGATATCGCGGCGGGCCGGCCCGGCTGCGTGACTCACGTCGGGCTGGGCACCTTTATCGATCCCGAGCACAGCGGTGGACGGCTGAATCAGCGGACGACGGAACCATTGGTCGAACGCGTCACTTTGCGCGGCCGCCCCTGGTTGCTCTATCACGCCTTTCCGATCCACGTTGGGCTGATTCGCGCGACGGCGGCCGATCCCTTCGGCAATCTAGTGATGGACGAAGAGGGCGTCATCGGCGATTGCCTCCCGGTCGCTCAGGCGGCCCACAATCAGGGCGGTCCAGTCATCGCCCAGGTACGTCGCCTACTCGACGCGCCCGCTCCGCCGCAAAGCGTCCGCGTGCCGGGAAGGCTCGTCACGCACGTTGTGGTTGCCGAACCAGAGGACCACTGGCAAACGTTCGCGGAAGTTTTCAATCCGGCGTACTGTTCGGCGGCGACGCTCGACCAACTCCGCTCGCATCGCGAGCTGAGCGAACCGCTGGGTGAGCAGGTGGCCGAGACCGAGCGCCGCGAGCAGACGCATGCGATTGGCCCACGACAGATCATCGCAGCTCGCGCCTGTGACGAACTGCAGCCGGGAGCGATCGTCAATCTCGGCATCGGGCTGCCCGAAGGCATCGCCATCGCCGCCTCCCAGCGCGGCCTACTGGCCGACGTCACGCTGACGGTCGAAAGTGGACCGATTGGCGGCGTGCCGGCCGGCGGCTTGAGCTTCGGCACTTCCAGTTATCCTCAAGCCATCATCGATCAGCCCGCTCAGTTCGATTTTTACGATGGCGGCGGGCTCGACTTCGCCGCGTTGGGAGCGGCTCAAGTCGACGCAGCCGGCAATGTCAACGTGTCGCGTTTCGGCAATCGCTTCGCCGGTGTCGGCGGCTTTGTCAATATTTCGCAGAACGCGCGGCGGCTGGTCTTCTGTGGCACTCTTACCACCGACGGCTTGGAAGTGGAACTGGCCGACGGCCAATTGCGAATCGTCCGCGAAGGACGGGTCGCGAAATTCGTCCGTAGCGTCGACCAGGTTTCCTTTAGCGGACCGGTCGCCAGAAAGGCCAAGCGCGACGTGGTCTTTGTGACGGAACGGGCCGTGTTCCGCCTGCAGGCCGACGGGCTCGAGTTGATCGAGGTCGCGCCGGGCATCGACGTGCAGCGCGACGTGCTCGACCAGATGGAGTTCCCGCCGATCGTGCGCAGCGTCCGCCCGATGGCCATTCGATTGCGCGGCGATTCCGGCCGTCTCTAGTACGCGACAGTAACACGGTTGGCAGGCATGCGCGGGGCGATTGGCCGTACGGTTGCACGTATGCAAAAGGCTTCTCTTTTTCGCTGCTGACTGGTATAATTTGCAGCGCCTTCCGCTTGGACTGCGTTTTGAGCAAGGCCCCCGCCGACCACTGCGAGCAGCCTGCCTTTGTTCGCACACGCCTAGCTTGCCTGTATCCCCGCCGATCGCTTGGACCTGTGCGCGATCGTGCGCAGGTTTTCTCAAGCCTTAACAAAGTTTTCTAACGCAAACGACATGTTTTTCTCGAAGATCTGCTCTCGACCGACTGTCGCCATTTCGGCTCTCGCCCTTGGCGCTGCATGCCTGTGGGTGGGCGTGCCCACGGTCTGCACAGCGCAGGAGTTGACTCAAGAAGCCAAGCTGGCGCGCGGCGAACAGATTTATCGCGACAGCTGTGCTTCGTGCCATGGCCAAAAGGGAGAAGGCGTCGCCGAGTTCTACGAACAACCGCTGGTGGGCGACGCGACGATCGGTGAACTGAGCAAGTTGATCAACGACACGATGCCTGAAGGAGAGCCCGAAAAGTGCGTCGGCCCCGACGCAGCGGCCGTGGCTGAATACATTCACCACGCCTTCTACAGCGAAGCGGCTCAGGTGCGCAACCGTCCGCCGCGCATCGGACTGGCGCGGTTGACGGCGAACCAATTGCGGCAAGGCCTGGGCGACTTGTTCTCGCACTTCGAAGGCATTGCCGCTGTCACCGACGAGCGCGGCGTCAAAGGCGTCTACTACGATGGCGACCGCCGCCGCGACGAGAACAAGAAGGCCGAGCGCGTCGATCCGAAACTAGACTTTGACTTCGGACGCGAAAGCCCCGTCGAAGGAGTCCAGCCCGAATCGTTTTCGATCCACTGGGAAGGTGGTTTGAAGGTCGACGTCACCGGGCGCTATGAGATCGTCGCCCGCAGCACTTGCTCCTTCACCATGGACCTGGGGCGGATCGGACGCTCGTTCATCGACAATCACGTCCAGTCGGGCGACAAGACCGAATTTCGCCGGACGCTCACGTTGACCGCCGGACGAGTTTATCCGTTCCGGATCGACTTTATCCAGCGCAAGCGCAAGACCGAACTGCCGCCGGCCGAGTTCTCGCTCTCCTGGGTTCCGCCGCGAGGCACCGAACAGATCATCCCGACGCAGAACCTGATTCCGAACGTCGGCCCAGCGGTCTTTGCGCTGCAAGCCCCGCTGCCGCCCGACGACCGCAGCTATGGCTTCGATCGAGGGATTGCGATCAATCGGCAGTGGGACGACTCGACGACCGCTGCTGCGCTGGAATTCGCTCAGATCGCGACCGATGAACTCTGGCCGCGTTACCGTCGTCAACACCGCGAGCAGTCGGACGAAAACCGCGGTCAATTAAAAGCCTTCCTCAAGGAAGTCGTGCAGACGGCTTTCCGCGGACCGATCGATAGCGAACAAGAGCAGCTGTACATCCAGCACCAGGTCGACGCGACGGAAGATGACGTCGAAGCGATCAAACGCGTGTTGCTGGTGTCGCTCAAGTCGCCGCGATTTTTGTATCCGCTGGCCGATGCCGGGCAGAGTCCCTCGCAGCGCGCCGCCAATCGCTTGGCCCTGACGCTGCTGGACTCCTTGCCCAGCGACGAGCACCTGGTGCGCAGCGTCGGCAAGAACGAACTCGAGTCGCCCGAGCAGATTCGCCGAGCGGCCGAACGCATGGTGAAGGATTATCGCGTGCAAGCCAAGACGCGCGAGCTGCTCTACGAATGGTTGAACCTGACGCACCTGGGCGAGATCAGCAAGGACCCGCAAGCTTTTCCAGGCTTCGATGCGGCCCTGGTCGCCGACCTGCAGGGATCGCTGGATGCCTTTTTGGAGGAGGTCGTTTGGAGCCCCGAGAGCGATTATCGGCAGTTTTTTCTGGCCGATTGGTCATTTACGACGCCTCGAATCGCCGATTTCTATGGTGAAGCCTGGAAAGCCGCCGAGGGGAGTGCGAACGCTCGCGCCTGGCAGCGAACCGGCTCCGATCCCAAGCTGCGGCATGGGCTGCTGACGCATCCGTATTTGATGAGCGGCCTGGCCTACCACGATTCGACCTCGCCGATCCATCGCGGCGTGTTCTTGATTCGCTATATGCTCGGACGCACCCTGCGTCCGCCTAACGAAGCCTTTACCCCGCTCAGCCCCGACCTGCATCCCGACCTGACGACCCGCGAGCGCGTCGCCTTGCAAACCAGTCCCGAAAGTTGCCAGGTATGCCACTCGAAGATCAACGGCTTAGGCTTTGCACTGGAAAACTTTGACGCTGTCGGCCGCTTTCGCGAACTGGAGCGGAACAAGCCGATCGATGCCAACGGCATCTACACCGACCGAGATGACCGCGAAGTCACCTTCGAGGGCGCTGCGGCGCTGGCCGACTATTTAGCCAATTCGCCCGATGCGCACCGGGCATTTGTCAGCCGCGCTTTCCAGCACTTTGTCAAACAGCCACCGGCCGCCTATGGTGCCGACACGCTCGATGAACTTACCCGCCGCTTCGTCCAAAGCGGCTATAATATTCGCCAACTGCTGGTTGAAATTGCCGTAGTCTCCGCAACTGCTCCCGCCCAGTCCGCAGATCAGGAAAGCTAACATGCCAAGATTGACCTCCCGCCGTGAGTTTCTGCTCAAGACCGGTGTCAGCGCCGCTGCCGCACATTTCCTGCTTGGTTTGCCGAGCCTGGGCTGGGCCGCTTCGGCCAGCGAAGTCCGCAAGAAGCGTCTGGTCTTCATCTTCAGCCCCAACGGCGTGATTCCCGACCACTTTTGGCCGAGCGAACTGGGCGAGAATTTTGAACTCAAGCGGATTCTCCAGCCGCTGGCCGATCTGAAACACCGCACATTGACCCTGCACGGTGTTTGCAATCGGATCAAAGGCGATGGCGACGGCCACATGCGCGGTATCGGTTGCTTGCTGACGGGCATCGAACTGTTCCCCGGCGACGTCCAGGGCGGCTCCGATACGCCAGCCGGTTGGTCGCAAGGCATTTCAGTCGACCAGCACATCAAGAACAAATTGCAGGCGGACCCGAACACGCAAACCCGTTTCGGCTCGCTCGAGTTCGGCGTCATGGTCCCCGACCGCGCGGATACCTGGACGCGGCTGTCCTACGCCGGCCCGAACCAACCAGTCGCGCCGATCGACAACCCGTACCAGATGTTCGACAAGCTCTACGGTCAGACCAAGAACCGCGAATTGCTGGCCAGCGTGCTCGATGACCTGACCGCCGATTTCAAAAAGGTGGAACAACTGGTCAGTTCCGAGGACCGCCGACTACTCGAAAGCCATGTGGAGATGGTCCGCGAGATCGAAAAGGAATTGCAGACCGAACTGGCCCAGGCGCACAGCCGCAAAGATGTCGGCCATGCCGTGCCGGAACTGGCGGCGAACGTGGAAGAAGAGAACGACAACATCCCGCAGATCACGCGGATGCAAATGGAGATGCTCGTCAGCAGCTTTGCCGCCGATTTCGCGCGCGTGGCCACGTTCCAGATCACCAACTCGGTCGGCCAGCCTAAGATGCGTTGGCTGGACATCAGCGAAGGGCATCACGAGCTTTCGCACGAGCCCGACTCGAACGAAGAGGCTTACGAAAAACTGATCAAGATCAACACCTGGTACTGCGAACAGGTGGCCTATCTGGCCAAGCGGCTGGCAGAAACGCCCGAGCCGGGTGGCCAGGGATCGCTGCTGGACAACACGACGCTGGTCTGGACCAACGAACTGGGCAAAGGCAACTCGCACACGCGCGACAACATTCCGTTTGTGCTGGTCGGCGAGGGGCTGGGTTTCAAGATGGGTCGCGCGATGGACTTCTCGCGCGTGCCGCACAACCGCTTGCTGATGAGTTTCTGCGAAGGCATGGGCTTCCCGGAAAAATCGTTCGGCAATCCCGACTTCTGCGGCGACGGACCGCTGACCGGCTTGGTTTAACAGCCGGCTTGGGGTGCCCGCCAGCGCTGGTGCGCTGGCCGGGCTAGGCGGGAGCAAAGTTCATCGCGCGAGACATTGATGGCCAACGAAGCATTAGCACGCAGCCTCGAGCGGCTGCAGCAACAACTTTCCCAGGGCCCTGAGCTAGACGAGTCGACTTCGACATCGTTGCAGGCCCTGCTGAGCGAGATTCAGAGCGTTTGCGCTCGCGCGGAAGTCTCTCCCGCCGGCGTGGTTCCCTCCGAAGAATCTCCGCAGCATTCGCTGGGCGATCGCTTACAACGCGTGATCGAAGACTTCGAATCACGCCATCCTCAACTGACGGTCACCCTCTCCCAAATCGCCGACCAACTCTCCGACCTGGGTATCTAGCGGCTCCGCTAGTCCCAAAGTTGCCGTTTGCGGAATGTCGATTTGAGCACGTTCAGTGTCGGATGCTTTTCGATCAAATGCGCAGCGTGCTGGCGAGCGAACTTGGCCCCCTCGTATCCGCCGATTGCTTCCCGCAGATCGGCTAAGATGCTGGCAGCCTCGCGGTAACTATCTGTCCCGCGAATTTTGACCAGCTCATCGACCTTCTTTAGCCATGCCTCCGGATTGGACTTCATTTCGACCAGCCTGGCTTGGCGGAGCCGTTCTTCCTTCTCGGCCTTGCGCTTCGCTTCTTCTGCAAGCGCGCGTTGCTCCATTGCAACTTCCTGCTCGCGTAACGCCGCACAGCTCTGCAGGAGCTGGTTCACCGTGCGATGGGGCGTCGACACCGGCCACTCGGCAGCGGGCTGGTGGTCGCGTATGTCGGCCAGCAGTTCGGTTTTCAATGCGACAGGATCGTCGGAGAGTAACCGCTGAATGATCGCGATCCGACGCGGCTCGGACAAGGAATCGATCCAGGCCTGGATGGCATCCTTTTGAGCAACCGTCGGATCGAACGCGGGAACGTTTTCGGCAGCAGCATCGATCGCGAAGGGATCGAGCGTAAAGAATTCCAACAAACTCTCCAACTGCCGCGGTATGCTCGATAGGCCGTGGGGCACCGGCGGTTCCGTTCGGATTTCTGGGTCGTCATGGTAGTCGTAAAGACAACAGAGCCAGGCGAAAAATAGCGCCCGCAGATCACCGCCTATCAGCAGCCCGCGCAGCTTGATGGCCGCCTCGAGAATTTCTTCGAGATCATAAATTTCGTCGTACGCCTCCTCGAACGCCGGCGTGATCTCCAGGATACCTGCCGGTCCCGCCTCGTCAGGCCGCCACTCGATTGCTTTGATGCCGAGATACTTCGACCAGACGCTCTCAGGAAAGGGGAGCCCAGCGGGCAAGCGCAACCGAATTCCGCGATCACCGTATTTCGACCAGTTCAAGAAAACGTCGTATCCGTTCCGCAACATCCCGTCGATGTCACCTCGAAACGAGGAGTAATGATATTCGACGTCGTACCCCCACTTGGAGAAATCAGCCCGCGATGACTGATGCTCCATGAACTCCATTTGCTCGGTGGTGAGGGGTCGATCGACGGCTCGAAACTTGACGCACTGATATTCGCTCATCTTCGGCCGGCGCTCCTGATTTCACAAGTCGATGATTCGCGCGCTTCGCTTTCCCCGATAGAAGATTGCCGCACATTCCGCTTTATCGGCGTTGGTCGTCCGGCAACGGAGCAGCCGGCAGCGAATGGCTGCCGGCTGGGCTTCACAGGTTGACAATGCCTGCGGAAAGATCCGTTTACTTACCGCGGCCCACGTTAGGGCTGGCCGTCCTCGAACAGGATAGCGGCTTGTTCCTTCAACCAGGCCGGTTCGATTTTGTCGACGCGGTCGTAGGTTCGCAAACCGTTGATCTCGATTTCGACGTCGGTCGTTTGCGTATAGACGCCGCCAGCGATGCCTTGCTTGCGGAGGTCGTTCAGGATCTGCAGCGACTTGGTGTAGCGAGATTTCCACTCATCCATCGTCTTGGGCAGTCCGCCGTAGCCCCAATTCTTCTCGCTCTCCTTCCAGAGATGTCCCTTGACCGGCCAGCCGTGGCCACCGAACTCGCCAGCGACTTTGACGTAGTTCTTGAAACGCGGGTCATCCAGAGGAAAACCAGGGTCGGGATACTTGTGTTCGTCGGCCACGTCACCCACTGGCCAGAAGTTGCCGCCGCTGGCGATGTTGATGGCGCGGGTCGGGTCGAGTTCCACAGCCAGTTTGCCAACTTCCATCGTGCGATGCTGGCCCCAGGCCTCGTTGAACGGAACCCAGGCAGCGATGCACGGCACGTCGCGCAGATGCTCGACCATGCGGCGATACTCGAGCACGAACTGCTCGTGCGCGTCGTCCGGCCACTGGGCATCTACCGGGTTGGGCTTCAGCCGCGTCCAGGGTGGACTGGTGCTACCGGGCTCGCGTCCCTTGCCCGTTCCGTTGCTGACCTGATCTTGCCACATCAACATGCCCAGTCGATCGCAGTGGTAGTAGTAGCGCCGCGGTTCGACCTTGATGTGCTTGCGAATCATGTTGAAGCCGGCCGCCTTCAGATACTCGATGTCCGACAACATGGCGGCATCCGAGGGAGGCGTCAGCAGACCATCGGGCCACCAGCCTTGGTCGAGCGGTCCCCAGTGAAAATAGGTCTTGCCGTTGAGCGTGAACCGCCAGTTGCCTTTGGCATCGGTGGCCTTGCCGAATTCGCGCATCGCCGTGTACGACTCGACCGTGTCGACGACCTGGCCGTTGGCGTCGAGCACCTCGAGCTTGACCTGGTAGAGATTCGGCGTTTCGGGCGACCACAGCTTCGGTTCTTTGATTTGCACGCTGATCAGTGAAGGCTCGGTCGCCGTGGCGACTTGCTTGCCATCGAAGCTGACCGTGGCGCGGACCTTGGCGCCCGGAGTCAGCGCCGACAGCTTAGGAGTGATGTACAGCTTGCCTTCGCGGATGTCGCAAGCGTAGTCGACATCCTCCAGGTGCAGCTGAGCAACGTTCTCCAGCCAAACCGTTTGCCAGATACCAGTGACGCGCGTGTACCAAATACCCTTGGGATCCAAGTTCTGCTTGCCGTGCAACTGGTAACCTTGGGTGGCATCGT
>JBQCJB010000545.1:0-9063 GCA_051953155.1 Aureliella sp.
TCGTGGGGCAGCGATTTGCAGGCGGAGCATGAGCGCTACTTGACCGAGAAGCATGTCAAAGGGCCGCTGATCCTTTACAACTACCCCAAGTCGATCAAACCGTTCTACATGCGGTGCAACGACGATGACCGCACGGTGTGCGCCATGGACGTCCTGGTGCCCGGGGTCGGAGAGATCATCGGTGGCAGCCAGCGCGAGGAACGTCTGGATGTCCTCCTGGCGCGGATGGCGGAGATGGGGTTGAGCGAGCAAGACTACTGGTGGTACGTGGACCTGCGCCGCTTCGGGACCGTGCCCCACAGCGGTTTCGGCTTGGGACTGGAGCGCGTGGTCCAGTGGGTCACCGGCATGACCAACATCCGCGATTGCATTCCATTCCCGAGAACGCCCGGCTCGGCCGAGTTCTAATTCGCTCACCGGCAACCTTTGCCTGCCGGTGGCTCAATACCCGGCAGGGGTTGCGCTGGCCGCTTGAAACGCGATCGGCTCGAGGCCCAGATGGGCTCGAGCCGCGTCGAGCATTTCGCGGGTGCGGCTGGCGCCGCACCGGGTCACGCCGAGAGCGCGGACCGTCTCGAGCATTTCGAAGTCGCGGACACCGCCTGCCGCTTTCACTTGGACGCCCGGCCCGACGCTTGCGAGCATCAGCTGAAGATCGGCCAGCGTCGCGCCGCCAGTGCCATAACCGGTGCTGGTCTTCACCCAGTCAGCTCCCAGCTCGCTCGCGATCTGGCAGAGGCGAATCTTATGCGAGTCTTCGAGATAACAATTCTCGAAGATGACTTTGACTTTCCGGCAAGCCGCATGAGCCACGTCGACTACAGCGCGAATGTCTTCGGTAACGTAATCCCAGTTCTCGCTCAGCACCTGACTGATGTTGACCACCATGTCCAGTTCCTGGCCGCCATCCTCGATCGCTCGCTCGGCCTCCAGCCGCTTGATGTGCGTCGTATGTCCGCCGTGCGGAAAGCCAATCGTCGTGCTCGGCTGGACTGTCGACCCGGCCAGCAACTGGCTGCAGCGTTTGAGATAGTAGGGCATGATGCACACGCTGGCCACATCGTAAGCCACGGCGAGCTGGCAGCCTTCTTCCAACTGCCTGGCCGTCAGCGTCGGGACCAGCAAGGAGTGGTCGATCATCTTGGAATACTGCGCGTAGGTCGAACTCATCGCTAGAAGGCTCCTGCATCAAGGACCAAGCGGCCCGCCGTGCTAATGCACTCGGGGCGGCGCTAAAGTTTTAGGGAATAAAGTTTTTCAAGAAGCGGTAGCTCTGACGCAGCGAATCTTTGCGGTCGTCAAGCGTTTTCTCGTAAGCGCGATCCTCGACTTCGACGCACACCGGCCCGCGGTAGCCGACGTCCAGGAGAACCGAAAAGAACTTGCCCCAATCGATGTCCCCCAACCCAGGCAGCTTGGGCGTGTGGTACTCGGCCGGGTGGGCGAGGATTCCGACTTGGTTGAGTTTTTCGGTATCGATGCGCACATCCTTGGCGTGGATATGGAACAGCCGCTGCGAAAACTCTCGCATCGGCGCGAGGTAATCCATGTGCTGCCAGACCATATGGGATGGATCGTAATTCAGGCCCAGGTTAGGGCTGCCCAAGTCGTCGAACAACCGTCTCCAGATCGCCGGCGAGATGGCGATGTTCTTGCCGCCGGGCCATTCGTCTTTGGAGAATAACATTGGGCAGTTTTCGATGCCGATCTTCACACCCGAGGCCTCGGCCTGGGCGACGATCGGCCGCCAGGTCTCGAGCAATCGGGGCCAGTTCTCATCGACGCCGATCGTCCAGTCGCGCCCGATGAAGGTCGTGACGCGCGAGAGGCCCAAGCGAGGCGCCGCCTGGATCAGCCCTTGCAGATGTTCGACCGCTTTGGCCGCTTCCTGACGATCGGGCGAGAGGCAGTTGGGATAGTAGCCGAGTGCGCTGATGGCGACACCCGTATCACGCACTAGTTTGCCGATGCGCTCGACCTCGGCATCGTCCAATCGTGCGAGATCGATATGCGTCACTCCGGCATAACGCCGCTCGGCCCGGCTGACTGGCCAGCACATGACCTCGATACAGTCGTAGCCCGTCTCGGCTGCAAACTGCATCACTTCGGCAAGTGACAACTCGGGCAAAATGGCTGTCGCAAATCCAAGCTCGATCATCACGCAACTCTCGCACAAAGACATGAGGAAGTCGGAGCCCAAGAGTATACCCGCTTCCCCGCCCGCCGCAGCCGCTCTCAGTTGCCAGCCCTTGCCCCCGGCTCACACCGGCAAGCTTTCCGAGCGCAGGCCTTTCTTCATAACCCGCAGCGTAAGCAAGGGTGCTGATCGTCCCAGCCTCCTCACCCGACACGCTCTCCTTGCACCCAGTCTCCTTGCACCCAGCGCGGACGGCGGAAGCGCGCGGCTTGGCGACCTACCTGCTGGCACACGAAAAAAGGCCCAGCGGGAACGCTGGGCCTTCTGTCGGTTGAAAGTTTTAGGGAGTGATCTTGCCTGGTCGCCTGGCTTGCCGCTGGACTACTGCAGGTAGTCGGCTTCCTTGAGAATGTACTGCTTGTTCGGCGCATCGCTGGCCTTGGTGTGCGGCGTCATCAGTGCTTGATAGACGACGTAGTCGATGCCGTCGCTGATGGTGCTCACGCTGCCGCCGAGCATGGCGACGTTGACCAGTCCGGTGTGGCCCGAGGAAGGCCGCGCCGATTCGATGTCCAGCTGAGCAACGCTGTAGCGGTTGCCGTTGATTTTGTTAGTCGGCTGGACCGGGTTGGCTCCGGATTCCGTGCGATAGAGCCACAGGAAACCGGTGTGGACGCGCGGCGAGTTAACCTTGTCCAGGTCATCGCCAGCGTAGGTGGTGCTGCCAACGGTGGTTGTCGCCCAGCCGCTCGACTTGCCAACATATCCCCAACCGTCGGCTTGCAGGTTTTCGCTGAAGGCGATCGTCTGGGTCAAACCGTCTTTGATGTTTTCCGACTTGGTCGGCAGGGCGGCGCGCGAACCAAGAACCGCGGCGGTACTGCCACCGGTGTAGCAGGCGGCGATCTTCGCCGGCAGCTGGTTGGAGAAGACGCCGTTTTGCGGACCGCTGCTGCGCTGCGAAATCTCATGCAAGGACAGCGAGGAGTAAGCGGCTGGCGGCGTATCGGGGAAGAAGCCCGCGTTGCAGACAAAGCTGTTCTTGGCGTAGGCTTCCATTTCGCTCATCGTGTCGCTGGAGCAAGTG
The DNA here is from genome assembly GCA_051953155.1 of Aureliella sp. Classification (GTDB taxonomy): domain Bacteria; phylum Planctomycetota; class Planctomycetia; order Pirellulales; family Pirellulaceae; genus Aureliella. Next base: position 3,225 of record JBQCJB010000545.1, read on the forward strand.
AAGATCCCGATGTTGGGGTAGAACTGGTTGGCAGCATTGGCCGAACCGTAACCGCCGGCGGTGTTCCAAGCGGTCGTGGTCGACTGGTCTTGCCACAGATCGTAGACCGGTTCGTTTTCCAGATAGGGGAACAGGGCGACTGCCCAGGTGCCCACCTTGACCACGCCGGCCGACGTTTTGCCAAAAGCTTCCAGGTGTCCTGGGTAGCGTTTCTTAGCGCCCTCGAACAACTGGGTCGCTTTAGCCAATTCCCCCATGCGACTGGCGCATTCGGCCCGTCGCGCTGCCTCACGGGCCGCTTGAACTGCTGGAAGAAGCAATCCCACCAACACGCCGATGATGGCGATGACGACTAGCAATTCCACGAGCGTAAAGCCGTGGCGAGAGGAGCGACGCATGGGATTCTCCCTTTTAGCAGTGAGCGACGAGATTGGGACAGGGCAAAATTACAAACTCCCCAGAGTCCATTGTTGCAGCCCCAGGGACGGTCGTCCAGTGTAATGGCTCGCATTTCCCCTATATCCCTACGCTAACCCACTTTAATCCGCGAAAAGGATGCATTTTTGCATAGCAGTTGGCCGGGGGCGAATTACGCGCGGCACACTTGGAAACCCTCATTCGCCAAGCTTTCCGGCCGAGAAACCCGCAGATGTCCAACGGTTCTTTGACTCGACTGTTCGCACGCACGACCGAACACCGCGGGCTGCGACTCGTCCGAAGCGCAATGCTGCCGGCATTGTTCGCCGTGGCTTTCTCAGCCGACGCATGCAGCGCCGCGGCGCCCGGTTTTCCTTGGCATAGCCGGTCGGCCAATCCAGTCCAACCGGTGACCGGCAACGTGCCGGTTCAAGTCTTGTCCCAGCCCGCCACCTCACCCTTGCAACCTTTGCCGCCCAAGCAGGCGTATCCGTACGGCTACTTCGGCGCGCAGCCTTCTCCGCAATGGAAACGCAGTTTCGGCGTTTCCCGAGGCCACACCCAGTGGTCGCGTTATTAAATGAATAGCGGTCGCGTTTGAACGCGCTCCGGCCAATTCGGCCAGCAATGGACAGCCCCCCGTGCATTCCTGACCAGTTGCGTTCCGCTGCAGATGCGGATGGGGAAAGCTGCGGCTTGAAAAATCGCCCGCCGGGGATTCAATTATCCTAGGGAAAGTTTTAATCTGGGGCAGTTCCTTTCCCTCGGCTGGACACTTATGGCGCGCCTCGTGCCATTGAACTCTTATCGGAGACTTCGTCGATGGTTTCTCGTCTCTGCGCCGTCGCGCTCGCTTGCTTGGCTCTGTGTGCTTGTCCGGCTGGACGTTCGGTCGCAGCCGACGCGGCGACTGATACTCCGCTAAAGGTCCTGTTTCTCGGCGACAACGGTCATCATCGTCCGGCGGATTTTGCCAAGCTGCTGACCGCCGCATTGGCCCCGCGCGGCATTCAGATCCGCTACAGCGATGACATGAACGAGTTGGCGCTGGAAAACTTGCGCAAATACGAGGGGCTGGTGCTGTATGCCAACACCACTAACATTGCTCCGGCACAAGAGTCGGCTTTGCTCGAGTACGTCGCCGGTGGCGGCGGCTTTATTCCACTGCACTGTGCGTCCTACTGCTTTTTAAATTCGCCCGCGTACATCGATCTGGTGGGCGCGCAGTTCAGCAAGCACGGCGGCGAAGTGTTCACGACCGAAATCGTGGCTCCGAACCATCCGATCATGCAAGGCTTCGGGGGGTTCCAGAGCTGGGATGAGACCTACATCCACACCAAACACAACGAGCGCAACCGCACCGTGCTGGAAGTCCGCAAGCAGGGTGGGCAAGCCGAAGGCCGCGACGCCGAACCTTGGACGTGGGTCCGCACGCAAGGCAAGGGGCGGGTTTTCTATACGGCTTGGGGACACGATGAACGCACCTGGTCGAATCCAGGCTTTCAGAATCTGGTCGAGCGGGGCATTCGCTGGGCGTGCGCACGCGACGTCTCCGTCGTGCCGCCGTTCACCGACAGCAGCCTGTTCCCGGTCCCGGCGATGACGGCCCAGCGCACCGACGTCGCGCCGTTTCAGTACGAAGAGGTTGGTCCCAAGATCCCGAATTACATCCCGAGCAATCGCTGGGGAGCTCGGGGTGAAAATCTGTCCAAGATGCAAAAGCCCCTGTCTCCCGAGGAATCGATCAAGCACTTCGTCACGCCACAAAAGTTCCATCTCGAACTGTTCGTCTCCGAACCGCAGCTGGGAGGCAAACCGATTGCCATGAACTGGGACCAGCGCGGCCGCCTGTGGGTTTGCGAGACGGTCGACTACCCGAACGAACTGAAGGACGCGACCGAAGGACGCGACCGCATACGCATCTGCGAAGATACCGACGGCGACGGGCGAGCCGACAAGTTCACGATCTTCGCCGAACACCTGAGCATTCCCAGCTCTATCGAGTTCTATCGCGATGGGATTATCGTGCAGGCCGGTGTGGAGACGCTGCTGCTGCGCGACAAGGATGGCGATGACAAGGAAGATGAACGGCTGACGCTGATCACCGGCTGGGCGATGGGCGATACGCACGGCGGCGTCAGCAATTTTCAGTACGGTCTCGATAACCGGTACTGGGCCATGCAAGGCTACAACGACTCGCATCCCAAGTATGCTCGCGGCGAACACCCGGGCTTCCGCCAAGGCCCCTTCAACTTCACCGTCGCCAAAGACAAGCCCGAGGTAACCGACGTCGAATTCGTTCGTTCGACGACCAACAACAGCTGGGGACTGGGCATCTCCGAGGAAGGGCTTATTTTCGCATCGACAGCCAATCGCGCTCCGAGCTTCTTTGTGCCGATTCCGAATCGCTACTACGAACGCGTCAAAGGCTGGACGCCGAATCTGATGGCCGATGCGATCTTTGACACGCACTTGTTCAAGCCGATCACCGACAAAGTGCGGCAAGTGGATCACCACGGCGGATACACGGCCGGAGCCGGACACGCTCTCTATACCGCGCGGGGTTATCCGCAAGCCTGGTGGAACCGCATCGCCTTTGTCTGCGGACCGACAGGTCACCTGGTCGGCGCTTTCCTGCTGACACCCAAGGGCGGTTCGTTCAGCGACACCAGCCCGTTCAATCTGGTGGCTAGCGACGACGAGTGGTCGGCGCCAACGATGGCCGAGGTCGGTCCCGACGGGCATGTATGGGTCATCGATTGGTACAACTACATCGTCCAGCACAATCCAACGCCGCAAGGATTCACCACCGGCAAAGGCAATGCGTACGAATCCGACCTGCGCGACAAGTCGCACGGCCGCATCTACCGCGTGGTCTATGAAGACGCACCGAGCGAAGCGACGAAGGCTCCGAAACTTTCGCGCGACGATGCAGCCGGCCTGGTCGCCGCGCTGAAACATTCCAATCGCCTGTGGCGTCGACACGCACAGCGCCTATTGGTCGAGCGCGGGCAGACTGACGTCGTGCCGGCGCTGATCCAGTTGGTGCGCGACGCCGAGGTCGATCAGGTCGGCCTCAACGCCGGCGCGATCCACGCCCTGTGGACGCTGAAGGGATTGGGAGCGCTCGATTCCGCTGGTTCCGAGGCATACGCTGCAGCCAGCGGCGCGCTGAAGCATCGGTCCTCGGGCGTTCGCCGCAATGCGGCCTTGGTGCTGCCGAGCTGTCAGGAGTCGATCGCTGCGATTGGCCAGGCCCAACTGCTGAGCGACGCCGAGCCGCAAGTTCGCCTGGCAGCGTTGATGGCTTTGGCCGATATGCCTGAGGATCCCGCAGCCGGGAAACTGTTGGCGGCCGCGGCCGGCGATCAGGCAACGGCACTGGACCGCTGGTTGAAAGAGGGCGTCATTTGCGCGGGGGCTGCCCAGGCGACTCCGTTGCTGTCGGCCCTGCTGAGTGCTGACGATTCGCGTGCCAAGGACGCGGCACCCTCCGAAGCGACACTCGAGATCGCGTCGGTCCTGGCAGAGCATCTGGCCAGAAGCGAACCTACCGGCGCGCAGCTGGAGTCGCTGTTGGCCAACATGGCCCAGGGTAACGTCCATCTGGCCGAAGCCGTCATCAGCGGATTGGTGGAGGGCTGGCCGCGCGACTTCAAACCGGAACTGAACGCCAATGTCGAAAAACAACTCGACGCACTCGTCGCCAAGTTGCCGCTCGGTTCGCGAGGCCAACTGGTCACGCTGGCTAGCGGCTGGGGCAGTGAAAAGCTCAAAAAGTACGCGGCTGAAATCATCGACCGCCTCAACCAGGAAATCTCCGATTCCGACGCGACAGTCGACAAGCGTCTGGAGGCGGTGTCACAGCTGATTCAAATCAGCGGCGGTAGCGATGAAGTTGTGGCGGAACTGGTCGGCATGTTAACGCCACAGAACCCGCCGCAGCTGGCCTCGGGGATCATCCGCGCGCTGGCCACCAGCCGATCGCCGCGCGTGGCGCAGTTGCTGATCGAGCAGTGGGGCTCGCTGACGCCGGCGCTGCGCAGCGACGCGGTTTCAGTCTTGTTACTGCGGCCTGAATCGGCGCGGCAACTGGTCAACAGTCTTTCCAAGGGCCCGATCCAAATCAACGATCTGTCGCTCGACCAGCGGCAGACGCTGAAGAACCATCCCGATCGCCGGCTGCGCGAAGCAGCCACGCGGGTCATGTCGGCTAGCGGTGGTCTGCCCAGCGCCGACCGCGTCGAGGTACTCGAGCGCTACGCTGCCGCGGCGCATGCCAGCGGCGATGCCAAGAAGGGTAAGGAGCTGTTCAAGAAGAACTGCGCCAACTGCCACAAACATTCGGGCGAAGGACAAGAGATCGGTCCCGACCTGACCGGCATGGCCGTGCATCCCAAGGAAGAACTGCTGGTCCACATCCTCGATCCCAGCCGTAGCGTCGAAGGCAATTTCCGGCGTTACACCGTCCTAACGGCCGACGGCAAAGTGATCGCCGGCATGCTGGCGGCCGAAAGTTTGTCGGCGATTGAAATGATCGACGCCGAAGGCAAGCGACAGTCGATCTCGCGCGATGATGTCGACTCGATCACCGCGACCAACAAGTCGTTGATGCCCGAGGGACTCGAGGAGCAAATCAAAGTGCCCGACATGACCGACCTGCTGGAGTTCCTGACCAGCAAAGGACGGTTCGTGCCGCTGCCGCTGGCGTCGGTGGCGACGGCGGTCAGCACCAAAGGGCTGTTCCACCAGGGAGACAACGGACCCGACCGCTTGATTTTCCCCGACTGGAAAATGAAGACCTTCGAAGGTGTCCCCTTCCAAGTCGTCGATCCGCTCGGCAAGAGCAAACCGAATATCGTACTGCTCTATGGACCGAACGGAACTTTGCCACCGTCGATGCCGCGCAGCGTGACTTTGCCGTGCAATATGCCGCTGGCCAAACTGCATTTGCTCAGCGGCGTCAGCGGCTGGGGTTTCCCGGCCTCGCCGGCCGGCTCGACCAGCCTGATCGTGCGCTTCCACTATGCTGACGGAACGACCGAAGATCACGACCTGATCAACGGCCAGCACTTCGCGGACTACATCCGCCGGATCGATGTGCCCAAGAGCGAATTCGCTTTCGCGCTTCGAGGGCAACAGGTCCGCTACCTGGCGGTCCAACCCAAGAGCAAGCAGGTCGTGCGCGAAGTCGAACTGGTCAAGGGTTCCGACGGCTCGTCGCCGATCGTTATGGCGGTCACCGCCGAACAACCGCAGTAAGCCCGCTAGTAGCCAGTTGAGTTGAGCGTTATGGGCATGTTTCGATGCGTGTTGCTCGCCAGCGCCGTGGCCATCGCCACGTCACTGGCCGCAGCTACGGCACTGGCCAACGCGGCCAGCGCCGGCGAGATCGATTTCAATCGTGACATTCGCCCGATCC
>JBQCJB010000546.1:0-7221 GCA_051953155.1 Aureliella sp.
GGGGGTGAGGGGCAAGCAGCCGTCACGACGGCTCGCCGACTGCTTCGGTGTAGGCCAGATGTGGGATGTTTGTGACCTGGATTGTCTCACTTGACGCAGGAAGTTTTCGATTCGTAAAGGCTGGCTTCGGATGTTGGCTCCTTGCGTTCTTACGATTCGGCTCACTCCGGGAGCGATGCGGCCGGGGCGAGGCGTTTGCACGATCAATGAGCTTTGCGGTGGCCCGGAGACGTTGCTCGGCTGGCTGGAAACGCAGCTCGGTTTGCCAGCTCCGCAGAGGCACCGTGCGACCCTAGTTACCGAATACGCAACAGCCCTCTCCGCCGTCGACGAAGCAGTGTTTGCGCACAGCTTTCAAACCGACCGCTGGGCCGTGGCGAGCGAACTGTTGGCTCGCCGCGATGGGCTGCTGCAGGCCGGATGGAACGAACGGCCTGCTGATGCAATGCCGACGCTGGTCAACGATATGGCGCGCGCGACAGGAGACTCGCCGCGCGACCTTGCCGGAGTGAGTGAACGCTTGTGCCGCGTCCTCGGAGCCTTGGATGCTGGCCAACGCTTGCCCGAGCACCGCTGCCGGCTCGTCGACCCAATCTCCCTGTGGCCCAAGCTCTGGCAGGACCTGCTCTCGCAGCTGAACGTTGAAGACGCCGACGAGCCTTCTTATGCAGCCGCCGAGCGAACCGCCTTGCACGCGGCGCAGCAGGCGGTGCGAGGCGGCAAGCCCAATCCCTTACGTCTCGACGGTTCGCTGCGACTGGTGCGTTCGCTCAGCCAAACAGCCGCCGTCGAGTTCATCGCAGCGACGCTGGCGGCCGATCCGCAGCGAGTTGCCGGAACGACGATCCTCTGCGAGGACGATTACCTGGCGGTACAGTTGGATGCGGCTCTCGAACGCCGTGGTGTACCTACTGTCGGAGCGACGGTTCTGTCGCCGGGGCATCCGGCGTTGCAGATTCTGCCGTTGTCGCTCGGGCTGTGCTGGAGCCCCGTCGATCCGCAGGCGCTACTCGATTTCCTCAGCTTGCACATCTCGCCGATCCCGCGCCGCGCGGCGACGCGACTGGCTGCTGCGTTGGCCGAGGAGCCCGGCATGGGCAGTGGCCGTTGGGAGAGCGCGCTGCGCGAACTTTGCTCGTCCGAAAATGACCCGCAGCAAACGTTAACCGCGCTGCTGGATCAGTGGCTCAGCGGTGATCGCGTGCGCTACGACCAGCCACTGCCGGCCAGTCTCGTACGCTCGCGATGTGCGCTGGTTGCACGCTGGGCCGCTGGACGATCCGCGGCCATCGCCAAAGGCAATGAATCGAGTCGGCAACTGGTCGCTGCCTTGCAAACGGCCGCCGCACAGGCTGCGCTACTGGGCGAACTGGCTGAGAGTCACGGGGGCGAACTGACGAAACCGCAGCTCGAGCGACTGGTCGAGGAGGCGCTGCGTGGCGGCGTTGAAACGTCGCTGCATGTCGAAGCCGACGGCGGTCCCGTTCGCGCTAGATCGCTGGCTGAAATCGATGCTGCGTGCGAGCGGTTGATCTGGCTGGGAGTGAGCACAGGGGACACGCCCCCTTGCTGCTGGTCCACCAGCCAGCTGGCGGAGATGACCGCAGCCGGGCTCGACGTGGACGATGGCAGTCGCGCTCTATCGGCTCTGCGCGCGGCCGAGGCAGCCGGATTTTGCCGAATCCAGCAGTCCGCGCTGGTGGTGATGCTGCCGCAAGACGAGCAGCGGCGCTGGCATCCGCTTTGGCTGGCCATTTGCGGCAGTCTCGAAGCCGGGCAGAGCAACGATCCGCCGGTACTAGAAGGTCTGATCGAGTCGCGCGATCTGTCGGCGCTCGCCCCGTTTCGCTGTGGCCTTCAAAGCTTACGCACCATCGCTCCGCAACCGCTGCGTTCCCACTGGCAAATCCCAGGTGCGCTGCTGCGAGACCGCAAGACGGTGTCGGCATCGGAGCTCCAGGACCGACTGGCCTGTCCGCTGAAGTGGGTGCTCGATTATCAAGCTCGACTTCGTCCCAGCCCGATTGCGCGACTGCCGGACGATTACCAGTTGAAAGGAAATTTCTGCCACCGCGTTCTGCAACTGGTCTTTGGCGCCGGCGGCGGTGAGGCTTTGCCGGAAGTCGAAGCTGCGGTCGAAAAGGTGCTCACGACCTTCGACGCACGGATCGGCCTGGATGCTGCGCCACTGGCACGTCCCGATCGCACTCTCGAACGAGAACGGCTGCGCAAGGAGTTGGAATGCGCAGCTCGGGTGCTCGTCCAAACTTTGCAGAGCGGCGGCTACGCGATTCTCGGGATCGAAGTTGGCGTGACCGGTCGTGCACTGGGCAAAGAGCTGGTCGGTTCGATCGATTGCCTGGTCCAGCGCAGCGATGGTTGCGAAGCGATCATCGATTTCAAATACAGCGGTCCCGCGAAATACACAGCGTTGATCGCCGAGGGGAAGGCGGTGCAATTGGCGACGTATGCCTACGGGCGGCACTGTGCTGGAGAAGGAGCGCGAAAAGGGGCTGCGAAAAGGGCCGGCAAAAAACCTTTTCCGCCCGCTGCCTACTTGATCCTCTCGGACGGTTTGCTGGTGACGCCTTCCGGCAGCCCGATTGCTGGCGATCACAGCGGGGCAATCATTGAAGGACCGTCCATCGATTCGGTTTGGAAGAGCTTTGAACGCGCGATTCGGGCGGCGGACTCTTGGATGGATGGCTCGGTTCCCATCGCGGCGCGTCCGCATCTGGAAGTCGACGACTGGCCTGAGGGAGCACACATCGTTCTGGATTCCAGACGCAATTCGCAGGATGTTCAAGCCGTTTGTCGCTATTGTGCCTACACGCAGCTGTGCGGCATCGAGGGGCTGTCATGACCGGGGCGCTCGAAGTCGTTCGGGCTGGAGCTGGATCGGGCAAGACGACCGATCTTTGCCAAACGGTGGCCGATGCGGTCGTCGCGGGGCTTGATCCGGCGCGCATCCTGGCAACGACCTTCACGAAGAAGGCGGCTGCCGAATTGAAAAGCCGCATCCAGTCGAAACTGCTGACCGCGGGTGGAGATGCCCAACTGGCGCATCGGCAGGCCGACCGGCTCGAGCTGGCGGCGATCGGCACGGTGCACAGCGTGGCTCATCAGCTGCTGCGGCGGTACTCGATCGAGCTCGGGCTATCGCCTCGGTTGGAAGTGATTGAAGAAGCCGGTGCCGATCGGGTGCTGCGCGAATTGCTCGGGTCGATAACGCTCGATGCCTGGCAACCGCTGGTCGAACTGGCCCAGCGGCTGGACGTCGACGAGTTGCCCAAACATTTTCTGAACCTGCTGGCGATCAAACGGGGAAATTGCATCTCGGATCGCGACTTTCTGGCTCACATGTCAACCAGCGCGGAGCAAGTCTGCCAGCTCCTCTCGCCCGCCGGTCCGGTTGCCGAAGAGCCGCCGCACGATCGCTTGCGCGAACTGGCCGCCGAAGCCCTCGCTCGCCTGGAGGCACTGGTCGAGGATCAGCAAAAGAACACGAATGACGCCCGGCACAAATTGCGGCTGCTCAGCTCTCGGCGAAGTCCCAATTGGGGCAGTTACCTCGATGCGAGCCGGATCAGCGCGGGCAGACGCTTCGGGGCCGACGCGCTCTTGGAAGAGCTGCGGAGTCATGCAGCGATCGTCCGGCGGCATCCGCAGTTGCATGACGACATTCGCAGGTTCTCCGCGCTGCTCGCCGCCGAGACCGTGCGTTTACAGGAGCACTACATCGCCACCAAGGCGCAGCGCGGGTTGGTCGACTTCACCGATCTGGAAGTCATGTTTCTCGACTTGTTGAGACATCCGGAGCTCTCCAAGCGGCTGCAGCAGGACTTTGATCTCGCTCTCGTCGATGAATTCCAAGATACCAGTCCGTTGCAGTTGGCGATTTTCAAGCGTTTGCGATCGCTGCTGCCGCGCAGCCGCTGGGTGGGCGATCCCAAGCAAGCGATCTACGGTTTTCGCGATACCGATCCGCAACTGGTACACGCCGTCTGGCAACGGACCGCGCGCCGCGAGCGCAAACATCTGCCGAACAACCACCGCAGTCAGCGTGGGCTGGTGCAATTGATAGGTGCTCTGTTCGCTCAAGGGCTCGGCGAGGATGCGCGCCAAATCCCGGTCCGGGCTGCCGAACCGCGCGGGGTGGAGCGTTGGCTGCTGGATGCGAAGAACCAGAGCGATGATGCCATGTCGCTGGCTTGCGGCATAGCGCAGTTGCAGGCCGAGGGCAGTCGACTCGGCGACATCGCTGTGCTGGCTCGAAAAAATGATTCGCTCGCACAGTTGGCCGCCGCGCTGGATCAGCTCGGTGTGGCTTACCTTCTCGAAAGTCCCGGACTGTTTCGCACCCGTGAAGGAGCGCTGTTGCTGGCCGGCGTGCGCTTGGTCGCGGATCGCAACGATTCGCTGGCGGCGGCGACGATCCACCATTTGCTCGGCAGCCCAACAGAAAAGACCCCTGCTTGGATCATCGAACGGTTGGAAGAGGTGCGGAAGGTCGAACGACGCCAAGCGCGGCGACCGGAGGCAGCGTATGCCTTACCTTGGCAGGGCGACGAGCGGCTGCTACCACTGGAGCGGATCGACGCGACGCTATGTTCTCCCTGGCATGTTGTACAGCAAGTCATCGAAGCGCTGGAGCTGCCGCGGCGCATCCACGCGTGGGGCGCACCGGCCAGCCGCTGTGCGAATCTGGATTCAGCTCTGCTGCACGCCCGTGAATACGAAGAGCAGGGGCTGCGCAGTGGTTCGGCAGTGACGCTCAGCGGTCTGATCTTGTATTGGGAACGCCTCGCCAGCCTTGGCAACGATATGCGGTTTACCTCGCAGGGGCATGATGCGGTCACGCTCACGACGTTTCACAGCGCGAAAGGGCTCGAGTGGCCGATCGTGATTCTGAGCGGCTTGCACAAAACCCGCGCTGCCGACCTGTGGCAACCCGTGGTCAGTGGCGGTGGGATCGATCCGGAAGATCCGCTACGCGGACGAACGCTGCGATGTTGGGTTTGGCCCTTCGGTCGAAGCGAAGGGCGCTCGGGCGGTCTGCGAACCGGCAGCGATCTGGAAGCAGACGCCCTCGACTCTCCCGAAGGGCGGCAGCGCAAGGCGCGCGACGCCGAAGAGAGTCTGCGGCTACTGTACGTCGGCTGCACGCGCGCTCGCGAAAAGCTGGTCTTCGCTCATCGACCGGGGCAATGCGACTGGCTGGAGCAGCTTCCGGAGTTGAAGGCGATTTTGCCGGACGATGCTGAGCCGGGTGAACATCCGCTGTCGGGCGTCGAGACGACCTATGTGCTGCGGCGGCTGTCGGCCGAGATGCTTGACGAATGCCAGATCGCCGCGCCGCGCGAGGCTTGCTGGCTCGCGCCACCGCGGCGTCCGCGCGGGCGAGCTGCCAAGGAGCCAACTGGCCGGCGAGTCGAGCGATTTCATTCGCCGAGCGCCGCCGAGGCCCAAGCCATCGATCCACCCTCAGCGTGGACCCGGTTGTCCGACGAGTTCGTCTTTCCTGAAGGGCTCGACGATGTGACGCTTGCTGCCATCGGATACGCCGTGCACAGCTACTTGGCCGCCTTGCCATCCCTGCAGGGGCTCGAGGCACGCGATCGTTCGCAAGTTGCGGAGAGGTGTCTGGTGGCGTATGGCGTTGTTGAGAAATTGCACCCCGCGACGTTAGTGGAGTCGGGCGAGCATTTGCAGAGGTGGGTCGAGTCCACATTCCCTGGTGCGCGGTGGCATGTGGAGGTCCCGGTCAGCGGCCCACGCGCCGCCGGCGGACAGTGGGTCGGCACAGTCGATCTGGTCTTAGAGCTTTCCGACGGTCGCCTCGTGATCGTCGACCACAAAAGCGCCCCGATCCGCCGCCAGCAGTGCCCCAAGAAAGCCGCGCAATACTCCGGTCAGCTCGCCAGTTACTGCGAGATTCTCTCAACCGCTGCAGCAACGATTCACAGCCGTTGGATCCATTTCCCACTGGCCGGAACGATCGTCCAACTTGCGTGAGCAGCGAAGCGCAATTACAACCGGTGATCGCTTAGGTGGAATGGAGTAATGCAGAAGTGCAATTTGAGCATTACGCCCAAGATCGGAAAACAGTCAGTGCTGCCTGGTAAGGCCGTTCAGCCCCGTTCCCGATTTTGAAGTCCATACGACATGCGGTGGCCGCGCGGTGCGGCGATCTCCCCAGCGGACGCTTTCCACTTGCACTTATCGAACCCAAAATGTCTTCAGATCAAACGCTGTCAGCCGTAGATTGGGCACCCTTTGTAGAGCGATATCAGGCGCTCACTCCTGGAGATAACTCCGAATACGACCTGCTGGGCGATCATGACATAGAGGTTGAAAGCCTAAGTTTTAACTACGGCATTGGACGTTGTATCGCCGAAGAGCTTGACGATTTCCGAACGAAGCTGCCCAAGGATCAACTTTACTATTTGCATCACCTGCTCTATCTGGTGTTTCCACACTACCTTGCGGACGTGCCGATCGCAGATGAACGCTTTGCGCCAGACCAAATTGCGGTTTTTGATGCAGAGCCACCCGCGCATCATCGTGAGCAAATTCCTTGCATGCTGAACCCAGCTACGGTACGTACAGCGAGCCAGCTTTTCGCCAAGCTTGACATGGACTTACTAAGGCGGGTTTGCGAAGAAACGTGGCACGGGAGCGACTACTTTCATAGCGCATCAGAAATTGTCGACTTTATTCAAGAGCTAGGCGACTTCTTTACGGCCGTAGCTTCAAAATCGGGTGGGGTGATCGGCGACGTGTGGTCCTGAGCTGTTGGTCGCCTTTCGCTCCGCGAAAGTAGCGCGCACCCGCGCCAACAGCCGACACGACAAACGACAAGTGATCGTTCTCCATCCCGCCAACTCTGGCGGCGGGTTCTCGCTACTTTCGCGGAGAAACTATGAGGGAGTTGAGTTCAAGAAAGAAGTTCGGCACACTCGTTGAGAATAGGATTCAGAGTCATTCATCAACGAGGGCCGAACAATGTCTAAGGTTATCATGGTTGGCTGCGACTTGCATCAGAGAACGATGGTTTTACGTTTCTGCGCGGGAACTGCGCAGCCGGAGGGTCGGACGTTCGAGAACACGACGTGCGGTCGCGAGCGTATGGTGTCCTTCCTCAGGAACTACGCAAAGGCTCTCAGGAGTAGCCGTTCAGATGCGTCGTTGGTCGCCTTTCGCTCCGCGAAAGTTGCGTGC